>JAEYWT010000054.1 GCA_023428865.1 Bacteroidota bacterium
GGCGAACACAACACCTTCAAATTCCGTGGAGGCGTTTTCGTGGAACAGAAGGACCGCACCTTCGCTGCTCGCTGGATGAGCTACCGGGCCGCGAACAGCAGTCAGTTGGACCAAAGTCTGCTCTTCGCTCCATTGGACCAGGTGTTCTCTTCCAACAACATCAACAACACCACAGGCTTCAAACTGGAAGAAGGCACCAACCCCAGCGATCGCTACACTGCTGCCAACAGCTTGTACGCCGGATACCTGGGCACCACCATGACCTTGGCAACGAAGACGGTCGTTAACGCCGGTGTGCGGGCCGAGCACAACACGCAGCAGCTGAACAGCGCAACCTTCGGTGGTCGCCGCGTTCTGGTGGACAACCCGGTACTCAGCATCCTTCCCTCGGTGAACGCATCACGCGCCTTCGGTGAGCGCTCACAGTTGCGCCTGGCCTGGGCCACCACGGTGAATCGTCCGGAGTTCCGCGAACTGGCACCGTTCGCCTTCTACGACTTCAGCTTCAACAATGTACTGAGCGGCAACGACAGCTTGAAGACGGCTACCATCCAGAACGTGGATGCACGATACGAGTTCTATCCCAGCGCTGCGGAAGTGGTTAGTGTGGGTGTGTTCTACAAGCACTTCACCAACCCGATCGAGATGTTCTTCCTGCCCGGCGCAGGCAGTGGCGGTACCCGCAACTTCACCTTCGGCAATGCGCAACAAGCCACCAGCGTAGGTGCGGAATTGGAGGTGAAACGCCAGCTCAGTGGCTTGTTCACCGAAGGGTACCTTAGCCATGTAGGGCTGATGTTGAACGCGGCGTACATCATCACGGAAGTACAACTCGGTGATGTGGCAGCACAAGCCCAGCAACGTCCACTCATGGGGCAATCCCCTTACATCCTGAACGCCGGTCTGTATTACCAGGACACCGAACGAAAATTGCAATACAACGTGTTGTACAACGTGATCGGCCCTCGCCTCTTCGCCGTGGGAACCTTCGGCACACCGGACATCTACGAGATGCCACGCAATGTGGTGGACCTCACCCTTACCAAGGGCATCGGTAAGCGCCTCGAAGTGAAACTGAGCGCACAGGACATCCTGAACCAACGTACCCTGCTGATCCAGGACTCCAACGAAAATGGCGGCATAGACGAGCGTGACGAAGAGATCATGAGCTTCCGCCGTGGCTCGTACTTCAGCGTTGGCTTCGGATTACGATTCTGACCGGTCCGGACCGAACATGGAATGGCCGCATGGACTGCGGCCATTCTTCTTTCCGCACCGGTGCGATCCAGTAGGATCGGTACGCAAGCCTTGCCTGCACTTCACTTAACGTATGGCTAAGGCATCTTGACGGATCCATAAGATCCCGCGTACAACCACGTAACACCATGCAGGTCTCTTTGCAGCGTTCAAACCAACCTCGAACACTGATGGACCAGCTGAAGAACAAAGCGCTCGGACTCCTCCTCCTGGGTGCCGTTGCAGTGAACCTCCCGGCCTGCAAGAAGAGCGAAGGATGCACCGATCCCACGGCGAGCAATTACGATGCTTCAGCCGAAAAGGAATGCTGCTGCGAATACGCCACACCGCCACCCACCTCCAATGTGGTGGAAGTGACCGCCAACATCACCAGCAACACCGAATGGACCAACAGCAACAAGTACCTGCTGAAAGGCTTCATCTATGTTGAAGATGGCGCCACGCTTACCATTCAGGCGGGCACCATCATTAAAGGTGATAAGCCAACCAAAGGAACCTTGATCGTGAAACGTGGCGGCAAGATCATCGCCAACGGACAAGCCACCGCGCCGATCGTATTCACCAGCAACCAACCCGTTGGCCAGCGCGACTACGGTGATTGGGGCGGCATCATCATATGCGGCCGTGCGCCACACAACCAACCCAGCGACCCGATCATCGAAGGTGGTGTGGACGCGCAATACGGTGGCAACGACCCCGATGACAACAGCGGCATACTCCGCTACGTGCGCATCGAATTCAGCGGCATCCCCTTCCAACCGAACCAGGAGATCAATGGCCTTACCATGGGTGGTGTCGGTCGTGGAACCGTGATCGAGCACGTCCAAGTAAGCTACTGCGGTGATGACAGCTACGAGTGGTTCGGCGGCACCGTGAACGCGAAGAACCTCATCGCCTTCCGCGGATGGGACGACGACTTCGACCAGGATTTCGGTTGGCAGGGCAAGGTGCAGTGGGCCGTTTCCCTGCGCGACCCCAACGTGGCTGATCAAAGCAGCAGCAACGGTTTCGAGTGCGATAACGATGCCGCTGGTAACGCCGTGGCACCCTACAGCCAAGGTACATGGAGCAACGTGAGCATCTTCGGCCCGAAAGCCGATGCCGGCACAACGATCAATGCGCAGTACGCTCGTGCCCTGCACTTGCGCCGCGCCACCCGCACCCGTGTCTTCAATAGCGTGTTCGCTGGTTACCCCACCGGTCTCTATATCGATGGCAACTCCACCCAAGCTGGTGCAGAAGCTGGCG
>JAEYWT010000093.1 GCA_023428865.1 Bacteroidota bacterium
ACCGAAGACGGCCGCATCCCTGATGGTGGTGGTGTGCGCGGTATCCCGGTGTACCACACCAACGTGGTCATGAGCATTGGGGAGCGCTTCGCCGTGGTGTGCCTGGATGCCATGCCTTTTCCTGCCGAACGCCAGGAGGTGGCCGAGGAGCTGCAGAAGAGCGGGAAGGAGGTGGTCGCGATCGGCATTGAACAGATGCAGCACTTCCTTGGGAACATGCTTCAGCTCACGCGTTCTGTTCGTGCTCCGCAGCATTCCTCTCTTTCCTTGGAAGTGGGTCGGGGCGAGGCGGGGGTGAAGTCGCATGTCATCTTCCTTTCCGAAACCGCTTTCAACCAACTGAAGCCGGAACAACGTATCGCCCTGCAACAGCATGGGCAGTTGGTTCCGGTGTCCATACCCACGATAGAATCCGTTGGTGGTGGAAGTGTGCGTTGCATGCTCGCAGAGAATTTCCTGCCGCGCTAACGCGCTATTCGGAACACGCGGTGCGCCCGCACACCACCAAGGTCGAGCAAGTAGAGGCGATAGCTGCCGTTGTCAAGGTCGCTCACGTTCAGTTGTTGTTGTGTCGAAAGCACATCCATCCGTAGCAAACGACCGTCCATGCTGCGGATCTCCACCGGCATACGCACGAGATCGCATGCGGTGCAGCTCAAGTTTATCATGTGGTTCGCGGGGTTCGGGTAGAGCAACAAGGCTTCATGGAGTGATCGGTCGGTGATGGCTGTGTCAGTTTGGCCTACGTGGCTCGTGGAAGCTGGTTGTGCATGTACGTGGTACCAAAACAACACACCGAAAAGGGTGATAACGGTCCGCATGGTTCGAAGGCTGAGTGCAATGGCATGTTCAGATCGTTGGCCAATTTGGTCGTTGATAGGTGTAATGTGTTTTCCAAGCGCTCGTGTCGGTTGGTGGGTGACCGGTGATCGTCCGCACACGAGGAAGTGTTTCCCCAAGGGTGGGTGAACGAATTCCCTTTTCCTCGAGAGGACCACACACCCTGAGCGCTGTTTCGCTGGTGCATACCGGGCTTGGTGGAACGGTGGCCCACTCTTCGTTGCGGGTCGGTCATGGACAGTCAACGACCTGCCGCCCAATTCGCAGCCGGTTCCAGCGCCTTATTGGTGACTGCGATACACGCCGGTGCAGCCATGCGGCCCGAACTGGAAGCCATCTGCAACTTGACCCCTGCTGAGCGGCTGCGAGAAGAAGACCCGTTCACCAACCAGTGGACCACCATAGCCGACAACCGCATCGTGGGCCTTCGTTCGCGTTTTGAAGTGGACCTGAACCGTTCTCGAGACAAAGCCATCTATCGTGTGCCTGCCGATTGCTGGGGGCTTGATGTGTGGAATGGACCGCTGCCCGAAGAGGAAGTGATGAGATCGCTCGCTGCCTACGACGACTTCTATGATGTTACGGCAGCGTTGATCGAGCGGATGCTGGAGCGCCACCAGCACGTGATGATCTACGACCTGCACTCCTACAACCACCAACGCCAAGGTCCTGGGATCGACGATGATCCCGCCGGTGCGCCGGAGATAAACCTGGGAACAGGGAACATCGACCATTCAGTTTGGGGTCCGGTGCTCTTGGTGTTGCGTGCGGCACTGCTCAAGGGGCCAGATGGTCGCACCTACGATGTTCGTGACAATGTGAAGTTCAAAGGCGGGTACTTCAGCCAATGGCTCAACGAGCGGTATGGGCCACGTGTGTGCCCCGTGGCCATTGAATTCAAGAAGACCTTCATGGAAGAATGGACAGGAAAGCCGGATCCGCAGGCCATTGATCGAATCCATGCCTTGCTCACCACCACCATTCTTCCCGTGATGCGCGCCACGGAAGCCCTTGCCCATGCCTGAAGAACGGAACGCGGTGTTGAGCGACCTGCTAGGTGTTGTGCGCAGAAAGCTGGAGCGCGGTAAACGCGTCATGCGGCTGTTGCCGGATGGCGGCCGTTTCATGATGGATCGGCCGCTGCCTTTCATCTGCGTGTATCGTGTGCCACCCACCGTGGATCCTGGTGTGGATGAAGTGGTGCGTGCGCAAACCTCCTATATGCGTGCTTCCGGCGCTGAGGAAGATCTGCCCCAACTAAGCGATCTGCTCGCCACCGTGGCAGCGGCGGTCACCAAGCAGAGCAAGGCCTTCTTGGTCATTGAACTATGGGCGGCGGACCGCGCTACCAATGCGGATACCTTCAAAGCCATGTGCCCAGCGAACAACCTGCCATCCACGGCGGCGGTGTTGGGTGCCGGGCTTTCGGAACTGGCCGTGCATGTGATGGGAGCCAAAGCCGAAGTGGTGGATACGGCGTTGCGCCATCCGCCAGGCATGCAGGCCATCTTCTCTGCCGATGAGCTGAAGAAATTGGGCGTTATCACCATTGGCATCGAACTGCCACCCGTGTATTGGAGTACCGATGGGCGTTACAGCCGACTGGCCATGCGCACGGTGCGGAGCCGCCTCACGGATCTGATCAAGCGCACGGTGTTCGATTTCATCCGGGTGCAAACACCGCTGGACTTTCCACATTACCTCACCTTAGGCCGCACCAACATCACGCGGTCGGCGCTCAACATCGATCACCGGTTGGCACGGATCGGCGCTTCGTTCGATGTGCTGCTGAACGTATCGCCCGTGAACACCGAACAGGCGTGGAACGAATTCGAACGCAGCAGGGGGGAGGAAGCACCCGAGTTCCACTACCGCTTGATCCCCGTGGACCCAGAGATCGCCAAGCGCCAACTCTTCCAGCTCCGCATCGGTGAAGTGGAGGACAACACGTTGGAGTTCATCTTCCGCGATAAACGCAACGAACTGGAAACACAACTAACCCTGTTGACCGATCGAGGAACGAAACAGTTCGTGTACTCCAGCTTGCGGCTGCACGGTGCGGTGGAGCCCCAACTGCTGAAGAAGGCTCAACAGGTAGTGCGCGCAGTCGCCGAACTGCCCGAAGCCGAGGGAGACACCTACGATGCGGGGGAATTCGAGGCCCTGGTGCGGCGGGAATTGGACCATTACCGTGCATATTTTCCCCAGCTCGACCTGCGTGTGCGCGTGCGGAACGATGTGGATGGTGTGCTGGTGAGCAAGGGCCAGGTCTTCATTGGTGAAACCTTCACCGTAGCCCGAACACGCGCCCATGCCTTGCTTCAACATGAGGTGGGAACGCACGTGCTCACCTTTTGCAACGGACAACAACAACCGCTTAAACTGCTTTCTGTTGGCCTTGCCGGTTACGATGCATTGCAGGAAGGACTAGCGGTTCTGGCCGAGCACCTCAGCGGCGATCTGGGTGCGCGAAGGTTGAAACTGCTGGCCGCACGAGTGATCGCCGTGGATGCGATGGTGAAGGGCGCCACGTTCATTGACTGCCATCGCATGTTGATGAAGGAGCTCGGTTATTCCAGTAAGAAAGCGTTCATGATCACCACGCGGGTCTATCGTGGCAAGGGATTCGCAAAGGATGCTGCATACCTACGTGGTTTGGACATGTTGATCGAACACCTCCGTAAGGCGCCCGAACACCTCGATCTGCTCTTCATGGGCAAGTTCGCGGTGCGCCACATCAAGCTGATGGAGGATCTGCAACACCGCGGTGTCCTGCGCGCTCCGGTACTTCCGCGCTTCCTGGATGAGCA
>JAEYWT010000102.1 GCA_023428865.1 Bacteroidota bacterium
GTCTTGCTGAACTGATGTGTACCTCTTTGACGGGATCACCTCGGATGGTTGCTTCCTTTTCCGGGACATTTCATCAATGAGCATGTCCATTGCGTCCACCCCCATCGTTGTGTTGGGCCTTCCGAAGAACCACATTCACCGAAAGCCCAGCGCATTGATCAGGGTAATTGTTGGAACAACACGTTCGTAGGTACCACCCCACCGATGCTCTGCAAGATCAGGTCGCGGTCGTTGGCCGTTCCGGTGTACTTCACTTGGCCATCCAGATCGATGTCCTCTAGCAAAAATCCTGTTACGCTGTTGGTGGGTACTGTTCCACCGATCCGCTGCAATACCAGGTCGCGGTCGTTCTGTGCACCAACGTACATCACCCGATCATCGCCGTTAACGTTACCTGGCCAGAGCACCCGGCGTGTAGCAACGGCTTTGCGTGCATTGGTCCCATAAGTGATGGTGGTCGCCACACTGAGGTCGACGGTAGTGGGCGTCGCACCAAGTGCCACTGCGGCATTCGTCATGCATCCGAGGTGATTGCGGTGCCGAACAGCGACGCGGTAGTTGCCCGCTGCTACAGTGAAGAGAAGCGGTCCAGTTCCAGTGGGTGTCACCACATCGCCATCGCGCTGCAGCAAAGCACTGCGGGTTGCGATCACCGGGTATGGAGCAGTCGCACTGCGCAGTTCAACAAGGACCCAATCCACAACGGCATCATCTCCTGTCACAGCCAGTGCGGCGGGTGTGGCACTTACACCACCTCCCGGGTAGCCTAATGAGGTGTACGGCTCGGTCAGTGGCAGTAGACCCAGTGTGCGCAGATCATCGTTCATTCGTTGGGTAGCTTCCACATACGGTCCACCTAACAGCACCTTAGGTGAGAGGGCCACACCGGGAGCGGTGATGGTGAGAATAGACGGGTCGGTGATCACCGGAGGATTGAAATCGAAGTAGATGTTCGCGATGTTGCTGATCTGTACACCAGGTAACACCGGCTGCCGGGTTTTGATCCGGAAATTCACGAAGCCGTGGCTACGCGCCTCGTTCACGTTGCTGTCCGGCAGAAGGATGTTGTTATGCGTGAACCGCAGAACGCCATTGCTCAAAATGGCCTTGGTACATGTATGAGAAGTAGGCCCCCAAATGACCGTGGCCGGATCGAGTGTGGTCGGCAAGGTATCCGTGATCACCACGGTAAACGCTGTATCGGTTCCGGTGTTCTGGAAACGGATGGTATAGTCCAACCAGTCGTCTTGACCCATGAGGAATACACCAGGTAGACCCGCTGTAGTATTCACGAGCTTATCATTCGGATCATAGCTACCAGTGACCACTTGCTGGCTTAAAGCCGCATTGTTGGCCAGGTTGACATCGGTGTTCGCCGTAGTGATGCTCGCGGTGGTGGTAAGCGTGGACCCCATGAGATTCACATCCGGTGGCACCCTCATGCGCAAGTGGATCACCCTGCGTTGGAAGGCACCTGCCATCGAAAGGTTCCACGTGAAGGTATTGCCGGAGGCGCTGGCCGTTGGTTGTGTGCTCACCGGGATCAGTGCTGGATCAGCCTGCACGGTCAAGGTGACCGCGCCGGTGGTAGCGGTGGTCAGGTTCTCCACATCGATCACATAGAGTAAGTCGAAGCCAGGTCTTGCCGGACCGTTGGCGATCAGTACGCGAGCATCCAATGGCATACCACCAGCAACACCGATGTGTCGATTGGTAAGACTTGCACTTGCCAGCGTTACCGACAATGGGCAGGACTGTTGCACGGCAGGGCTCTGTTCCGTGAATTGGTAGGTACCATAAGGCAGCGTGACCGAATAATTCCCGTTCAGGTTGGTGGTGGTGTAGTACGGCCCCGGTGTGATCTCAATGATCGTGTTGGGCACATTGTTCTCGCCTGTGTTCGCCACGCAGTTGGCATTGTTGTCCACATAGATGCGACCACTCACCAATCCACAGGTGATGCCTAGATCGGGGATCACGAACGAGATGGAATCCGCGCATGGGACTTGAACATCGTTCCGGATCCCGTAGACGTCCATGTCAGCAACGACCCAATACGTTCCCGCTGCCAATCCGGTATAATCGTGGGTAGTAGGCGAGTCGTACAAGACCCATCCACAATCACCTAATTGCACCACTTGTCCGTTCCTTTTCAAGCGATAACGCACCTTCGGCTGGTCGCCCAGCACACCAACACTCAACGTAGCCGAACCGATGGCACCGTTGGAACACGAACCCGAAATGTTAGTCACCTGCACGGAGGGGAACACCAAGGGTGGTGGAACAACAAAGGTGAACGAACCCGGGCAGCCAAGGCCATCGGTATAATTCACCACCACATTCGCTCCAGGTGGGGCAATGGCACCTACGGCGTAGTAGGAAAAGCCCTGTGTGCAATCCACCCACTCGCCATAATGGAGAGGTGGAAAGTTTGGCGACGTGAATTGGTAAGGCCCAGGACCGTGCTGGGTTCCGGACATGGGATCGGGTGGAATACCGTTCTGAACACCCGCGTAGAACAGTGCCGTTGGGAACATCGTATTGCAATAGCCCAAAGTCTCGAAGGTGGAAGTGGGATAGCTGGGCAGGTTCTGTATCACGCCTGATCCTGTGGCCGTGGCACCTACCGCATCCGTGACCACCAAGGAGTAGGTGCCAGGCGTCAATCCGTTGTTGTACGACTGGGTTGTTCCGTTGCTCCACGCGTAGGTGTATGGCGGAACACCACCCGAAACACCGGTCCCTATCGAACCCAGTGGCTGCCCGCAGATGGAATGGCCGTTAACATAGACCTGGACCTGTAAGCCCATCGACTGTATTGCACAAGCAAGGAAAACGAATAAGAAGAGGATGTGTAATGCCCTTTTGCTGTCCCTGGTCGTTGTAGTGTTGTTCTCCATGCGTTCCGGATATGGTTCTGGCAGTGCGTTCATTCTATTCGACTGGGCCTCACAAAGGTTCGATGACATCCTGTGATCAAGCCCGGCAGACGTCACATCCCATCAGGTAGACGAGGGTGTGGATTTGGGATGCCTCAACGTTGCAACAATTTCGGTAACCGCTTCATCAACAGCCGTTCGGTACCTTTGCGGCCCTTCCGATGAGCGCCCCCCGCACCGTAGCGTACCACACTCTGGGCTGTAAGCTCAACTTCAGCGAGACCAGCACCTTGGCGCGCTCGTTGGAAGAGGCTGGTTATGCCAAGGTTCGGCAAGAGGAACGACCAGACGTGTTCGTGCTGAACACCTGTAGCGTAACGGAAAATGCCGACAAGGAATGCCGCCGTCACGTACGTCGCTTCCAAAGCATCAATCCCGAGGCCTTCATCGCGGTAGTGGGTTGTTATGCGCAATTAAAGCCTGAAGAGATCGCGGGCATACCGGGAGTAGACCTAGTAC
>JAEYWT010000146.1 GCA_023428865.1 Bacteroidota bacterium
TCGATATCCACGAAGTGCGCGGCCAGTAGATCGTAGCGCTTCTTCATCAACTTGAAGAAGACATCCATGTAATTGAGGCCCGCGAATACCACCGCTTCGTTTTCCGCGAAATCCTTCAAGTGCTCACGGAAATACACCGGATGCTCCGTCCAATGCATCGTGGGGTCGATGTGGTGGCTGATGTGGTAACCATCGTTCCAACAGCGCTGGTTGAACTTCACGTTGATGCAGGTGATGCTGTTCTTGAAATGGTTCCCCGGGTCATTCGGGCAGATGAACGTGTGCTGCACCCAAATGCCTGCCATCTCCACCAACCGGAAGATCAAGAAGGGTATGATGAAGACCATCAACGTGGCCGGCAGGTTCACGAAACACATCGCGAAACAAAAGGCCAGGAACAGGAACTCGCCGCGGATAACGCCGATCATGAGCTTGTTGCGCTTCTTCCGGAACAGGTAAGCTACCAAGGTGGCGATGCCTGTGAAGAGGAAACGCAAGTAGTAGTGCAGAAAACCTCGTACCGAATCGCGCTGGTAGGGCATGGTGCTGCTCTCATCCTCCTCCAAGTTGTTCTCGGTGTGGTGCATGCCCACATGGTGCGCACGGTAGGTCTCAGGGCTTTGTCCGAAGAAGGGGGCCAGGAACCAAGGAATGATGTAGTTCAACGCGCCGTACTCCTTCTTGTACAAGGTCCGGTGGGTGCTGCAATGCATCATAAGGCCGAAAGGCCCTTTGAAGGTGACATTGTTCAGCACGAAATAGATCAAGGCTAGGACTGCCCACAGCCAACCCGTAACGAAGGGCATATAGAGCAGAACGGCCAATGGAACCATCAAGAAGGTCACCTTCAGGGTCATGTATGGGAAGGGCAGGTCTCGTGGGTCGCGGATCAGCTTGAGGAAGAAACGGTCCAAAGCGGTGCGCGGAGCGGCTGGGTCGTACAGCGGGTCGGTATTGGCGGGTAGGCTGAGCATGTTGTGGGCGGCAAGCTATCCATTCCCCGTTCAGCAGAGGCTGATATGATCTTCTCCGCGGGGGGGCACCCGTTCCATGCCCTGCACTACCGACCTTCGCACCCCATGGCACGCGAGATCACAGGGGAGATCATCTCCATCGGCGACGAATTATTGATCGGCCAAACGGTGAACACCAACGCCGGGTGGATGGGGGAACAGCTCGCCCTCATCGGTATCCGCGCTAAGCGGGTGCTCACCATTGGTGATGACCGGCAGGAGATACTCGATGCCCTTGCCGAGACCCGTGCGGACATCGTGCTCATCACCGGCGGTTTGGGGCCCACCAAGGACGATATCACCAAACACACGCTGTGCGCCTATTTCGGTATGAAGCTCGTGCGCAACAAAGCCGTGGAAGCGCGGGTGATGGAGATCTTCACCCGCATGGGCCGAGCGCCGCAGGACATCCTGGAAGTGAATCTGGCACAAGCCGACCTGCCCGAAGGTGCCACGGTGGTCCCCAACGAACGCGGGACCGCCAGTGGTATGTGGTTCGAGAAGAATGGCCGCGTATTCGTGAGCATGCCCGGGGTACCGTACGAAATGAAGGCCATGATGAAGGCCACGCTGCTGCCCGCTTTCAAAGAACGGTTCGCGCCGCCCACCATCGTACACCGCACCATTCTTACCACTGGCCTGGGCGAAAGCATGCTGGCCAAGCGCATCGAGGGGTGGGAGGAGAGCCTAGACCAAGAGCGTATCAAATTGGCCTATTTACCATCGCCGGGTATCGTTAAGTTGCGATTGAGCACCTACGCCGATGCACATGCGTCGGAAGCCCACGAACGCGTGGATCGTAAAGCTGCCGAACTCTACGACCTGATCCCTGAACTGATCTTCGGGGAAGGAGAGGAGCGGCTACACAATGTGGTAGGGCGTTTGCTGAAGGAGCGAAGCCAAACACTTTCCTTGGCCGAAAGCTGCACCGGAGGGTATGTTAGCCACCTGATCACCAGTATCCCCGGTAGTTCGGCCTACTACACCGGAGGCGTGGTGAGCTATGCCAACGCCGTTAAAATGGAGGAACTGGGAATCCCCAGCGATATGCTGGAGCTGAACGGCGCCGTAAGCCAGCCCGTGGTGGAAAAGATGGCCACCGGGGTGCGCGCCGCCCTGCGCACCGATTGGAGCGTGGCCCTAAGCGGCGTGGCGGGACCCGATGGGGGCACACCCGAAAAACCCGTTGGCACCGTGTGGATCGCTGTGGCTGGCCCCGATGGTGTACAAAGCAAATTGGTCAACTTCCCCGGAACCCGCGACCTGGTGATCGAACGGAGTGCTCTCGCAGGGCTTAACATGCTCCGGAAACGCCTGCTGGAGGCGGCTTCTGTAAAGGCATAAGCGCTGGCACGGACAGCCGCCTGTTCACGCTCAAGCAAGGTATCCACTCCATAGAGGATCATTTTCCGCACTTTTATCTATCTTCGCGCCCCGTAATCAAGATCAGCCATGTCCAAGGTTTGCCAGATCACCGGTAAGAAGGTCATCACCGGTCACAAGGTGTCGCACTCGAACATCAAGACCAAGCGCACATTCGCGCCCAACCTGCAGGATGTGAAATACTTCATTCCTGAAGAGAACCGCACGGTTGCCCTCCGCGTTAGCGCGGCTGGTATGCGCACCATCAACAAGTTGGGTATCGCTACCGCCCTCAAGAAGGCCAAAGCCGCTGGCTTTTACAACGGCTGAGCACACGGCACGTTTTTGGAAGGCGCCGGTCGGACTAGTTTCGACC
>JAEYWT010000291.1 GCA_023428865.1 Bacteroidota bacterium
GTCGGATTTTTTTATAAGTTACAGGACCTCAATATCCACGCGACCGGTAGGCACATTGCCGATCACGAACTTGCCATCGAAGTCGGTGGTCGATCCTTGTATGGGATCGGAGCCCACCACCATTACCGTGGCCCCGATCAAGGGTTGGCGTGTATCGGTGTCGAGGATGGTGCCTCGTATGGTCTGCTTGTTCCCTTGGGCGATCACCTCTCCTAAAAGGAGCATGATCAGGAAGGCGATGAAAGAAAGTACGCTGCGGAGATGCATAGGTGGTGCTGTTTTCCATGGGACAACGCACCTCAGGGATACCCCTACTCCGGGATGAAGTTTTTTAGGGAGGATAGAGTAAGTGGCACTGTAAGGAGGTTGGGCAGAATGAAGAATGGAGAATGTAGAACGAGGAATATAAAGTGAAGAGGAAAAAAGTACCAACGGAGGACCTAAAGGGGTCGATGTTGGGACATTGCAGAAGGGATGCTCAGAAACGCACACCGATGCCTGCCCGGAAGCCCAGCCAGCCTTGCAGCAACACGGTGCCACGAACCTCTTCGTAAAGCAGGTTCGCCGGCGCAAGGTCGCTCAGGTGCGCGGTGTGGTCGGCGTTGCGCCAAGTGCTCACCAACAGGTTGAAATTGGGGCCTGCACTTAACAGTAAGCCCTTGCCGAATTGGTGTGTGTAGTGTGTTCCGAAACGGCCAAGGATGTTGACCGCGTTGAGCCATTCGGGAACCTCCACCACTTGCTCGCCGGTAAGCTCAATATTGAGGTAGCTGTTCTTCGCTAGGCGTGGCTCAGTCCCGAATCCATAGAGGAAACCCCAGCGCTGATCGTTGGTGGCCGAAGTGGATACACCTAGGATGTTGTGGAACTGTCGTGTCCCGGTCCGCAGCGTTACGCTCAACGGGAAGATGTCCGTGGTGCTCACATCCACACGGTGGTAGCCGCGACGCGCGAAGCTGAGCAAGCCTATACTGGTGCCCGCGATGGTATCGCTGAAATTGAGGATGCCAACCTGCCAACCTTCGGAACGCGTCGCATAGTTGAGCGTTCCCACTTGGCCTCCCTTGGCCGTACCGCTCACCGCATTCACACCGAAGCTGAATTGACCACCTTCCAATTGATGTGCGTAATTGAGACCGAAGCCGACCTGCCCGGCATGCACCCGCCCGGGAACCACGTTCATGCCGAAGGAGAACTGTCCACCGGTGACATTGTGCGCATAGTTGGCACCGAAGCCCACCTGTCCACCACTCACATCACCTGGCACAACGTTCATCCCGAATGAAACTTGACCACCGCTCACCTGCCGGGCATAGTTCGCGCCGAAACCGACCTGACCACCACCGACCGAATCCAAGGCCACATTCACCCCGCCAGCAACCTGCGCACCGCTCACCTTGTGGCCGAAGTTGATGCCACCTGCGATCTGCGCCTTCCGCACATCCTTCGGCGTTACGTTCACCGCACCGGCTATCTGTGTGCCTTCCACATTCTGCGTGGCCACATTGCACCCACCGGCGACCTGTACCCCTTTCAGACCACCCTTCACCACGTTGACACCACCGGAGATCTGCACTCCCGTGAGCGTATCCCAAACCGTATTGCCAAAACCGGAGATCTGAACACCCTCCAAGCGGCGCATGGTGTGGTTGATAGCCCCGGCCACCTGCACACCGGTCGTATTCCGGCCGACCAGGTTGGTGAGCCCTGCGATCTGCATGCCATTCACATCGTGGCTTTCGATGTTGGCCACACCGCCCACCTCAAAACCATCCAAACCACGTGCATATCCTGCCAGTACATTGAAGGAGAAGTTGTTTACGGCCACTGGGGCGATATCCTTGTTACTGCTCACGTTCGGCACCAAGGAGATCTGCCACTTCCGGTACTCCACGATGTTGAGGTTGGAAGCCAGATCGAATTGGCTATTGGAGACCAATAGGCGTGCCACACCCAGATCTTCCACACCACAACGTTCGTGCAAACAGATCGGCGCTACCGGTTCGATCACCTGTCGTTTGTGCAAGGCCAGTCGCGGCATCACCCCATCGCGGCCAACGTATACAACGGTATCGTGGTACTCTTTGCGCATCACGAGCAAGGCCGTGCGATCGCGCTCACCACCTACGTCCAACGAGAACGTTCCCAACGCGTCGGTGGACGTTGCATGTTTGCCATCGACCTCATGTACCGACGCCTGCGCAACGGGTCCGCCGCTCTTGGCATCGTAGATAGCACCGGTTATCACGAACTTCCTACGAGCGCCGCTCTTGTCCAGTAGGATGATATGGTTGCCGGTCTCCTTCAGCTCGAAGCGAGGGCCCACCAGCTGTCGCAACGTAGACTCCACCGTTCCATTCACCGTTACGTTCACCACGCTATCGCCATTCACCACGGCGGCATTGTAGCTCAGCTTGAACTTACCATCGCGTGCGATCAACGACAATGCTTCGGAAACCCGCACGCGTTGTGCATCCACCTGGACCGTGCGCTTCAGGATAGGCTGAGCCGAGGCCAGCACCGGAAGCACCAGCAAGAGCAAGAGGACCATCCACCGTTCAGCAGCCTTCGCCATCGAGGGTGTAGGTTCCTGGTGCGCTTTGGGTGAGCGAAAGGCCGTAGGTATCGGCGATCACGCGCAGGATGTAATCGATCGGTTCATCCTCGAAGGTGGCGGTTAGGGTGCATCGCTTCAGGGCATCATTGGCCAACTGCACCTTTACCTGGAAGAGCTTCTGCAGCTGATCCACAACAGCGACCATGGTTGCTTCCTGGAACTGGATGATACGTTCACCGAACACATCGGCCGGTGGTGCTGGCAGCCGCTCCAACAGATGAGCAGCTTTGTTGTAACGCGCGTAACCACCGGTATGCAGGATCACCGTATCGCCCTCGGCCTGCACGCGCACCTTGCCATGACGAACACGCACCAACACACTGGAAGATGTATCGAACGCACTTACCTCGAAGGCAGTTCCGAGCACCGTGACCAACACATCATCAGTCTCTACCACGAAGGGTCGTTCTTCGTCGCGTTGCACTTCGAAATAGGCTTCACCCTGTAGGGTAACATGCCGATCATCATTCATCCGCACGTTCACGCGTGAACCTGGGGAGAGCACCACGCTGCTGTTGTCCTGCAGCACGGTGCGTACATGTTCGTTCGCTGCCATGAATTCTTCGGGGCGTTGTTGGTACCAACTGCGAACGCCAATGAAGAGGCCCGTGAACACTGCAGCGGCGGCCAGCCAGCGCGTAACCATGCGTACCCTGTTCAGGGGCACCACGCGTTCCCGACCTTCTGCCTCAGCAATGCGTGCTTCTACCCGGTGCCATGCCTGTTCAACGTCCACTTCGGGGACCGCAGCATCGGCACCTAGGCCCCAGATCGCGCGTAGCTGTTCGAGTTCGGCAGCATAGGCAACATCCGCCGCCGCCCAAGCCTCCACGGCCTGTCGTTGGGCAGCATCGGCCTCACCGCTGAGGTAGCGAGCCAGCTCTTCGCTTGTGATATGTGGTCCTTCGTTCAACGTTCTGTCCCTATGACAACGACCTTACTCGAAACCCCTATCCTACCCTTCACCTCGTTCCATCATTTCATCCAGAACCACCACCAAAGCCAACCGATCATGGTCGCTGGCATCAGGTCGGCGAGCTCTTCCCGTAGTGTCTTCAGTGCCTTACCCATCTGGTTCTCAACGGTCTTCACCGAAATACCCAAACGCTCGGCGATCTCGTGGTACTTCAACCCTTCGTGCCGACTCAATTTGAAGACCTTCCGCCGTTCCTCTGGCAACGCCTCAATAGCTGCATGAACACGCGCGGCACGTTCGCTATGCTCATCCTCGGTACGCCCATCCTCGTCCTTGGCATCATCCACCTCTTCGTTCAAACTGCGCACCCGACCTTGCACCTTCACCGCATTCAGACATCGGTTCCGTACGGCCTGGAACAGGTAAGACTTCAGGTAACTGGTCACCTTCGTCTTCTCACGATCCATCCACAGGCGGAAGAAGAGGTCCTGTACGAGATCCTCGGCTTTGTCGCCATCTTTCACATACTGCATGGCGAACGCGCATAGCGGCCTGTACTGGGCCTTGAACAACGCTTCGAAGGCGTTGCGATCACCGGCGGCTATTGGTGCGAAGTCCATGGAGAGGAAGGCGGGCCGAAAGTAGCCTTCACCCCTTATTCGTGCACAAGCAGATACACGCCATATCTTCAGGCTCCGATCGTTCCTGCACGACGTTCCGTCACACGCAACCACCAAGGTACTGACACTCTTACCGATAACACGGATCGGTGCGTGCCTTGTAAAGAGCGAGAGCATTCCATCGGAAAGCAAACTTGAACATGGACCTGAACAAATTCACCATACGCTCTCAGCAAGCCATCCAACAGGCGCAGACCATCGCCACCGGTTTTGGTCAGCAACAATTGGAGAACGGTCACCTGCTGAAAGGGATCCTGGAAGTGGATGCCGATGTAACGCCCTTCCTGTTGAAGAAACTGAACGTGAACTTACCGGTGCTGCAACAAGCACTGGACCGTATCGTGCAAGGTTACCCGAAGGTGAGTGGTGCCCAACTCTCGCTCTCGCGAACGGCAGCTACCACCTTGAACAAAGCCCTCGCCTCATTGAAGGAATTCGATGATGAGTACGCCAGTGTGGAGCATATGCTGATCGGTATCATCGAAAGCAGCGACAATGTTGCCCAATTGCTGAAGGATGCCGGTGCCAATCGCAAGGACCTCGTGGCGGCGATCAAGGAGTTGCGCAAGGGCCAGCGCGTAACCAGCCAGAGCCAGGAGGAAACGTACAACGCCTTGAACAAGTACGCGAAGAACCTGAACCAACTGGCGAAAGAGAACAAGTTGGACCCAGTGATCGGTCGCGACGAGGAGATCCGTCGGGTGCTGCAGATCCTCAGCCGCCGCACCAAGAACAACCCGATCCTGATCGGTGAACCAGGCGTTGGTAAGACCGCCATCGCGGAAGGCATCGCGCAGCGAATTGTGACAGGAGACATTCCCGAAGACCTCGCCAACAAGCAGGTGTACAGCCTGGATATGGGCGCGCTCGTAGCCGGTGCCAAATACAAGGGCGAATTCGAAGAGCGCTTGAAATCGGTGGTGAAGGAGGTGATCGCCAGCGAAGGCACCGTTGTGCTTTTCATTGACGAGATACATACACTGGTGGGTGCCGGCGGTGGCGAAGGCGCCATGGATGCCGCCAACATCCTGAAACCGGCACTGGCCCGGGGCGAACTACGTGCCATCGGTGCCACCACGCTCAATGAATACCAGAAGTATTTCGAGAAGGACAAAGCCTTGGAGCGTCGCTTCCAGAAAGTACTGGTGGATGAGCCATCTCGTGAAGATGCGATCAGCATCCTACGTGGCCTGAAGGAGAAGTACGAGAACCACCACAAGGTGCTGATCAAAGACGGAGCCATCATCGCCGCCGTGGAACTGAGCACACGCTACATCGCCGATCGTTTCCTACCGGACAAGGCGATCGACCTGATCGATGAAGCCGCGAGCAAACTGCGCATGGAGATCAATTCCAAACCTGAAGAGCTCGATGAGGTGGACAGGAAGATCATGCAGCTGGAGATCGAACGCGAAGCCATCAAACGGGAGAACGATACCGCACATCTGGCCGAGATAAACCTGCAACTGGCCGAACTAGGCGATCACCGCGATGGCTTGAAAGCCCGTTGGGAGAACGAACGCGGACTGGTGGAGAAGATCAACGAA
>JAEYWT010000364.1 GCA_023428865.1 Bacteroidota bacterium
TCCTTACACAGAGCGGCGAACTGCTCGTGAACGAGCCCGCTCCCCGTGCGCACAACAGCGGGCACCATACGATAGAGGCTTGTCATTCTTCCCAGTTCGATCAGCTGCTGCGTGTACACATGGGCTGGCCGCTGGGCGATACCACCTTGCGATCCAATGCCGCCATGATCAACCTGGTGGGCGAACAGGGAACAGGAAAGCCCCGATTGATCGGCACGAACGAGGTTTTAGCAATGCCCGGCACCTTTCCGCATCTCTACGGCAAAGTAGAGACCCGGACGGGGAGGAAAATGGGGCACGTGACCGTACTCGCCGAAAACGACACGGACTTGGATGAAGCCATCGCCACGGTGAAGGCACATTGCCATGTGATTCCAGAAGCACTCAACGAAAGCACACGTACCAACGCATGATCAGCATCATCATGGGCAGCCGCAGCGACCTGGAGGTCATGCGCGAAGCCGTGGACACCATGAATGAATTCGGCATTGCCTACGAACTAACGGTGGTCAGCGCGCACCGCACTCCGGACCGTATGTACACCTTCGCGAAAGGCGCGGCGGACCGTGGGGTAAAGGTGATCATTGCTGGTGCTGGTGGCGCGGCGCATCTGCCGGGCATGGTGGCCTCGCTCACCACCCTTCCGGTGATCGGCGTGCCCATCAAGTCGCGCAACTCCATAGATGGTTGGGACTCTCTGCTGTCCATCGTGCAGATGCCCTCGGGGGTTCCGGTGGCCACGGTGGCAGTGAACGGTGCACGGAACGCCGGCCTGCTTGCCGTACAGATCTTGGCGACTTCGGATGAGAAATTGGCCGAACGATTGGCTGCCTTCAAAGGAGAACAAGAAGAGAAGGTGCGCGATGGCATCAGCACCTTGCGACAGCAGTTCCCGAACAAGTTCGACGAATAAGGACCCACGTTGCCGACAGGCTAATTCCGATCAACGCTATCCGATGATCGCAGCATAGCGCGTCCTTGTATCAAGGCACGATATCCATCACTGTTCCTTGCGGTCTGATGCAAGGGTAGATCTCGTCCACATCGGCGTTGCGCAAGGCAATGCAACCCCAAGTCCAGTCGACGCCTTGCATGATCCAATGGTCCATGCCGTCGGGCACACCGTGTATGCCGATCTCGCCGCCGATATCCTTACCCGCCGGTATGTCTCCAGCTGCCTGTCTTTCGCGGTATCTACGCCAGCTCTCGGCGTTGGGGTAATCCACCCAGATGAACTTGTGCCATTTGTCGTGTACGCGTTTACTGCGGAAGGTGAAGCGCCCTTCGGGTGTGCGGCGATCGCCTTGATAGTACTTGTCACCCACCGGTGCTTCACCCAGCACACAGGGGTAGGTCTTCAGCACGTGAGCCTTTACCCGAACACTGAAGGTGCGATCGGATTTATCGACGTGGAAGGAGATGTCGTTCGGTGCCAGACCGAGGCTGTCCAAGAGTCGGCTCAGCGGAAGCTCAGTGACCGGCGAGGGTGCGGTGCTCTCCACTGTTGCACCATCCGTTCCGGGTGCTTGGCATGCGATGAGACCGGGCCATAGGCTGCATGCCACCAGGACCCAAAGCATACGATGTACTTTCATCATGTTAACTCGTCGAATGCACAAGAACCGCGAGGTAAAGGTGCTCAGCGTTCCTTTCCTGCACCGAACGCATAACCGAACCAGATGCGTATGTCCACACCTCGGGAATCGGCGAAATAGCGGAACCGATCCAGGTAGTCCCGATAGGCTACGTTGAGGAGGTTCGTGCCTTGGATACCGAACCGAAGCGCGTTGCGCCCTATGGACCTTCCACCGGCGATGGAAAGATCGAACAATGAATAGGCGCTGGGTGGCGGCGCGAAGTCCACATCGTCAGAAACTCGACGCTGTTCGAAGACATGTTGCCATGATCCACCGAACTCCCATTGCTCCCACTTCCCCTTCGCCGGAACAACGTAGCGCAAAGCAGCGGTCATGCGATCCGCTGGCATCAAATAGATCCACTGGTCATTGGTCCTATCATGCGCATATACCGTGTTGAATCGCCCCTCCACGATCATGCGCTTCGATAATCGGGTACCCACGCGAAGGTCGGCGGTGTTCAACAGCACATCGGTGGCCACATAACGGAAGACCGGGAACGCACCGCGAATGGTGAGCCGTGTGCCGCTTGGCACCAGGTAGATGAAGTCATCCAACCGATCGCTGCGCAAGCCAAGCACTGCGAAGAGCCGCCCCTGGAACCACGATCCATCCAATTCGCCGGTCAAGCTCAGTGATCGTTCGCTCTTCAAACTGGCATCACCTTCTTCGATGGCCGCAGCGCCGTGGTGAAGCCCTTCGCTGTACAATTCGCTCACATGGGGCGGGCGATAAGCGGACCCAAGGTTCAGTCGAAAACGGACACTGTCCGAAATGCTCCATGCCGCACCAACGTTGAAGGCACTATTGGTGAACCGATGCACGGGTTGTATCAAGCTATCGTTCCGATCGAATTTGGCCACATCCAAACGCGATGCTTCCAGGCGCAGCCCGGCCTCCAGCTCGACCTTCTCACCCACGGGAATATGCTCGATCAGGTAGATGCCACCATTTCGCCTGCGGTAGTTCGGTATCAGCGGTCTGATCCCCGTGCCCGGAACGTTCAAGTTCTCCTGGAGCAACCCGCTTACGCCCACTTTGCCGTGTACCTGCGCCCCCAGCCAATGCTTCAGCACCAGATCCACCGTGTGCGTTCGGA
>JAEYWT010000376.1 GCA_023428865.1 Bacteroidota bacterium
AATGGTCAACGTTCCATCCACAGCGACTGTCAGATCGGAATGGAAAGAGGTGATGCGCTCGCTTTGGCCTACGAGCCGTATCGCACCGAGCAGTGCGAAAAGCAGCAGGATGTGACGCATCATGCGAACTTGACGGTGGGGTTCTCCTTGTGCGCTGGGTTGTCCAACTCGAAGAACACCGACTTGGCGAAACCGAACGCATTGGCGATCAGGTTGCTCGGAAAACTCTCGATCACCGTGTTCTGCTCGCGCACGTTACCGTTGTAGTAGCGGCGCGCCTTCTCGATATCACCTTCTATGGCAGCGAGCGTTCCCTGCAATTCCAGGAAGTTGGTGTTGGCCTTCAGATCGGGGTAACGTTCGGCTACGGCGATCAAATTCATCAACGCACCATTCAACTTGTTCTCCGCTGCCTGCTGACCTTCCACCGTATTGGCTTGTTGTGCAGCCGCACGCGCCTTGGTCACATTCTCGAAGGTCTCCTTTTCATGTGCCGCATATCCCTTCACGGTCTCCACCAGATTCGGGATCAGGTCGTACCGTTTCTTCAACTGCACATCGATCCCGCTCCAGGCTTCGGCCACCAGGTTCTTCCAACGCACCAACTTGTTGTAGATCGCTACGGCATAGAAGCCGACAAGCACGACGAGAGCAAGAATGATCAGCAAGGTGGGCATGGGAGGGTTGGTGGTGTTGTGGTCCGAAGATAACCATGCCGGTCATAACCGATCAGTCGATCGGAACCGTGATCAGCCTTGGGATGCTTCAACGCCTTTCCGCACGTTTCGCAGGGCACCACCCCAGCTGTGCAATTGATCAAGCATCGTTGTAAGGTCATTCGCATGGCGGTGATCCGGGGAGAATCCCTTCATTTCCTTGAAGTCGGTGGCCAACATGAGCGCGACCTGGGCACGCACCGTAGCGACTTGCAACTCAGCCATGACCAGTCGAAGTTGCTCTACGGAGCGAGCTGCGGTTTGGTTCATCCAGGAATGGCGGATCGACTTCAGCCAGATCGATCAGTTCGTAGTTGGCATCGTTGTGCATTCGGGCCATTTCAGCCATTCACATTCGATATCATTCCATCGATTTCGTGCTTCAGCATACCGCTACCCTAATGATCACGACCGCTTCCTGTACGGCTAGATCGAAAAAGCGTTCGCGGAGCACACCTTGGCACCATATCCTCCATACCATGAACACGAATGTGACCACACGACATTCTCTCGATCATCAGTTCATCGTTCAGCGCGCTATGCGCCATACACTGATCATCCTCTCTCTCCTGTTGGTAGACGTTGTACACGCGCAATCCAACTACATGCGATCAGAAGTTGGCTGGAGCACTTTCCTTGGCGGAGAGGGCGATGACAAGGTCCTCAGCATCACCACCGACGGGTATGGCTTAGTCTACGTTGCAGGTCGCACCACCGGGGGTCTACGCTTGGGTAACGATACCACCGGCCAGAGTGGGCTAACGCATCAACGACAATTCGGTGGCGGTGCTTCCGATGCCTTCCTTGCACAATTCGCTCCACAGGGTTCCATGCTCTGGTGTACCTATTTCGGTGGTGCCGGAGATGATGAGGCGGTCGCCGTGGTCTTGGATGGCAACGGTGGTGTATACCTGGTCGGGAACACCACTTCAACCGATAGCATCGCGACGGATACCCTGGCGTATCGATCCATGCCCGGTGGTGGAAATGACATCTTCATTGCACACTTCACTGAATTCGGATTGCTCAACAGCGCAACTTATTTCGGTGGTTCGAATGATGAGTTCGCCGGTGGTGCTTCGCTGGACGGGCCTGGTGACCTGCTCATCTGCGGCCACACCAATGGCCCCGATTGCCTGGCCGGGATCGAACCGGCAGCACAATCCTACATGCTCGGAAACGATGGGCTGTTGCTACGTTTCGATGGTACCAGCGCACTATTGGCAGGCACCTTCATCGGGGGCGAAGGGGATGATAAGATCGTGGCTATCGCCCAAGGTGATGGAACCGGGACCGTATTCGCCGGCAACACCACCAGCAGTATGAACATCGCCATGATGAACGCGATGACCGACGAACCCCAAGGCGGTGTGGATGCGTTCCTGATGAAAGTAGACACCTCGTTGACGATCCTCTACGGCTCCTACTTCGGTGGGGCCATGGATGATCTTGCCTACGGTGTGGCGCAGTACCAAAGTTCAGTAGCGATCTGCGGACTAACCCGTTCCGATACCCTCTACGCGGATTCCACTTCCTTCCAACCGAACAACGGGGGTGGCGGCGATGGTTTCGTTGCTGTGTTCGACAGCAGTTTGACCCTCAGTTGGAGCACCTACTTCGGCGATACGGCCTACGATGCGCTCACCGCCGTGGCCTTCGGGAAAGATGGGGATGTATACGCTTCTGGATACACGGCTTCAGCACAGAACATGGCCTATGTGAATGGCCCCGGCACAACGCTCAGCGGTCCATCGGACGCCATCGTTCTTCGCTTCGATTCCGCGAATACCATTGGCTGGTCGCGCTATTTGGGTGGCCTGAGCGAAGAGGAGACCAAGGCCATGGCCGTGTTCGGGTATACCTACGTTTATGTTGGCGGGCGCAGCGCCAGCACGGATGGATTTACTGTGCTCGGCCACCAAATGGTGCATGGAGGCAGCACGTGGGATGGATGTGCCACCCGCATGGTGCAGGAACGATCCACCGAACCAGCAGGGATCTGTACGGGAACCAGCACCCCATACAGTGGCAACGGCTCTGGTAGTGGCGGAAGCTGCAACACGATTTCCCCTCCCCTATTGCAATTCGATGTGTGCCTTGGCGAGTCGGTCCAGTTCATGGCCTACGGTGGTGCACTAGGGCTTGGTGCGCAGTGGATGTGGTATGCGAACGAATGTGGCGTTCCGGAGAACTTCCTGACCAGCGGTGATACGATCACCATAACACCAACCGCTTCATTCGTCCTGAAAGTGCGCTATGAGTCCGCGTACAACCCGGGGTCCTGTAGTTCGCTGCCCATCATCGTTCACGCACCTCCAACACCGATCATCAACGTTACGGATACCGTTTGTGCAGGCGCGCTCTTCACCATGCAAGGGACCAATGCTGCCGACTTCTCCTGGCAGATCGCAGATAGTACCTACACCGGCCCACAGATTACCGCAACAGCACCGACCAGTGCAGGTTTGGTGCCCATAGAGATCATTGCTACCGGAAACCTCGTGTGCTCGGTCACCGTGGCGGACTCGATCCTTGTGCTTCCGTCGCCTGCCGCCGAGTGGACCACTTCGGATATCACCTGCCACGGTAGTGCGGACGGAAGCATCACGTTGGACTCGACAGCTGTTGAGTTGAACGTCACCTGGGAACCTGCCACGTACGAAGGCACGACCTTGACCGAACTCGCTGCTGGCTCGTACATCGCCACCTCATTGGACCAGTTCGGCTGCACCAGTATCGACACCCTTCACATCACCATGCCGGTTGTATTGATGGACAGTGTGATCACCACCGATGCACCATGCGGCGAACCGTTGGGAAGTGCCACGCTCATCACCAGCAGCACCGCTTCAGGACTGCATTTCGAATGGAGCCACGGTGCAGATAGCACAACCACGGCGGACGGACTCTCCCCTGGTCTATACACCGTAACAGCCATGGATAGTGCTGGCTGCACCTTCCAACATCACTTTACCATTAACGACATCGGATCCATACACGTTTCCATTGGTGCCGATACGTTGCTCGCTGATGATGGAAGCACCACCTTGGCCTGCATGGTACTACCACCAGACGATGATGCGTCGTTCACTTGGTCGCCCGCTTTCGGACTGGAAACCCCACAAGAGGCTAGCACGCTTTGCAAGGCTTACATACCAACGCTATTCACCGTAAGCGTTGTTTCCAGTGAAGGTTGCCTGGCTACCGATAGTGTTCTGGTGATCCCGATCTTCCCGGTTCTCCCAATACCGCCAGAGCCTTGTGGCGAAGTGTTCCTCGCGGACATCTTCTCGCCGAATGGAGATGGGCTGAACGATAAGCTCTGTTTGCTTGGCGGATGTTTCACCAGCATGGACCTGAGCATTTACGACCGCTGGGGCCAACGTGTGTTCAACGGAACGAACATCGCATCCTGTTGGGATGGAACCCTCAATGGCACACCCCTGCCCGCTGGAGCCTATGCTTTCGCTTTGACCGCCGAACGTTCAACCGGCGATGTGATCGAACGGTCGGGCACCATAGACCTACGGCGATGAAACGCAGCAGCACCATCACCTGTGTCGCACTCATCGCGTTGAACCTGACAGCGCAGGACTCCGACCCGTTCTTCACTGGATCAATACCTTCCTTGCTGGACCCCTCCCGCGCAGGCTTCGCACCAGGCATACGCGCGACCCTGTTACATCAGGACCGCTCCATGCAACAGGTCGGCGCTTGGCGCAACGATGCGTTACAAGTGGACTGGTGCGCTCGTAACACGAAGAAGCACGTGGACTCTTGGATCGGCATCGGGTTCAACGTTGCACGAGAACGACAAGGAACACTCGGTGGTCGCTTCACTTCCCTCGGGATCATGCCTGCCATGCACCTTCGTTCCTCGGCACGTTCATACCTCTCCGCCGGTATCGACCTACGTTGGGTGAATGCAGCGTATGGTGATGGTGCAGGTGCCTGGGGAAGCCAATATGATGGACTCCGATACGATGCCTCGATCCCGTCTGGCGAAGCCTTTAATGGCGACGCGCAAAGCTGGATCAACGCACGCACCGGGCTTTCTTGGACCTTGAAGCAGGATGAGGAAAGTCCACGGAGGCGCGAGCGTGACAGGCTCGTGATCGGTGTTGCGGCAGATCATTTGGGACGTTTGGTCCTGCGTGAAGGAGCCAGGCCAGTTTCGGCATTTCCCATGCGATTGTCTGCATACAGCTTGGTAGAGATACCTCACGGAATCTGGGAGAACGGCTACTTCAGTGGTGAGCTCTTCGGCCATGTACAAGGCCCTTTCCACACCGCACGCATAGGTCTATTCGCAGGCAAACACCTCTTGAACGTCGTGCGTACGGAAGGTGGCGCAACACCGATCGGATTCAAGACCGGCCTAGCCTATCGATACAAGGATGCCCTGCTGGTCAATGGTGCAATGGAGATCGGCATGGCGACCATCGGCATGGCCTATGGTTGGCCAATTCTCCATGGCAACACACCCGGTTCAAGTGTCCGTACATTCGAGTTGATGGTCTGCGTTCAGGGCCGGGGTTGACCGCCGCCTAACGCCACAACGAGTGGCTTGTGAGCGCACCTGTCTCATGGTCCACCAAGACCACCAGGGGTTCGTTCAACTTATCCGGTACAGCGGGGCGCGTACCTACAAAAGCGGTTGCTCCATCTCCTGGCAACAGTTGTTCAAGTGAGAAGCGGTCCAGCCCTGTATCGGTCTGCCAGATGACACTCCCCTGCCTATCCACCCGCGCAAGGACCACGGTCCCAGCCGACCCAGGAGCAGCGGTGAACATCAGTAGATAACTCTCCGGATCAGCAAGGCGCTGTGCCGATCCACCATCCGGTGTGCCGATGAAGGCCGCATTGAAGTAGCTAGCGCTATCCACCGGTGCAAGTTCCACAATGCGTTGATGCGTGCCGTCCGAAGCAGGTTCCGTAGAGCCGCTACAGATGCGCCGCTGTCGCTTACGATCTTCGGCACGTTCCACCTGTCGAACCCATTTCCCTGGTCTGATATCATTTGCCATTTCTTCCATGGCATGCACGCCGAACCATTGACCAGGCTCCGGGCTGAACCCAGAAACAAGGTGATCGACGATCGAGATCCGAAGTGAACGCGTTGGCCCCACCTTGGGCTGGACCGGAACGGCCTTCCACGATCCAGGGTCCACTTCAAAGGCCGCACTGCGATCCGCATTCACGATGTGCAATCTGCCACCGATGATATCCATTCCACGTGGATCATCCCACCACTCCGCACCAACCTGTGGATTCGCTTTGGCCAAGTCCTTTGGTGTGATCAATTCGTAATCCTTCAAGCGAACACCGTGGAGTCCAGCGGCATCGAACCACAGCGTGTACCCATCACTCCCCATGATCCGTGCAAGGCTGTGCCCGGAACCTGTAACGCCTTCCACTATGGGTACCAGCATCGCTTTGGATCCATCCAGGGGGATCAGCACGATGCTTAGACTCGTGGTGGTCTTCCCTCCACGGCCGGTGATCTCCGGCAAGTGCGCATCCGTGGTCTGAATGAGCGATGCGATGTGCGTCTTGGTCCGGACTGCTTCATTCAACGGTGTGCCGCTGCTGGGTTGAACGAGGATCACCTGCCGACCAAGCCAGAACACTGCGGCGACCACCACAGCGATGACACCGCCACCCAACGCAAGCTTCAGACGCAGATCCCGATGGCGCTGATAGAAGGCCAGTGCTTTTTGATCGGGTGTAACACCAGCTGCTTGGGCAACCTTTCCTGCTGTACCGTCCTGCCGCAGCAGGATCCTACCCTGGTCAAGAACGATCTCTGCCGTACAGGTCGGGGCCCGTTGGCGGATCACCTCATCGGCGATGGTGCGTAGGATATCGTCTCTTCGATCACCCACCCATGCATGCGCACGTTCCCATTCCTTTCGCGAGCCCATGCTTAGGACCACCACGACATCCTCACCGCCGAACTCCCAATAGCCACGAATGGCACGTGAAGGACCTTCGGTGTATGTGACGTGGCCATCGCGGCCATTCTCTGAAATGGTGATGGTGGCTGGCATGCAACACAACGTTACGAATTCGAACTAGGCCAGAGCTCACGGCAAACGACCCTCATCATCCATGGCGACCCGGGCCGCTAGCACCGCACCTATCAGGGTAATGGG
>JAEYWT010000042.1 GCA_023428865.1 Bacteroidota bacterium
TCGTCGGGCTGACCGCGCTCGCCGCCGTCCAGCAAGGCTTCGTAGGGGATCGCGATCGCATCCGCCTGCCCGCGCGTGTGGATGGTGGCCTTGCCGTACAGGCCGCTCGCCAGCTCCTTGCTCGGATCCACGATGCGCAGTTCCACCTGGAAGGCGCCCGAGCGTTGGTCGGCACCGGCGCTCTTGCTGCTCACCACAGCGCGCATCGGTTTTCCGGGGAAGGCATCGGCATGCACGGTCGCGCTGTCACCCGTGTTCACCAAGGCCCAGTCCTTGTCGCTCACGCCGGCCTTCAGCAGCCACTGGCCTTTGCCCGCGCCATTCACCATCAGGATCGGTGATCCCGCACCCACGAGCTGACCTTCGTTCACGAACTTCCGAAGCACGAAACCGGCACCGCTCGCACGGATCTCCGCATGCCTTCGACCGTATTGCGCGGCGGTCAGTTGTTCCTTCGCCACGGCCAGTCCGGTGCGCGCATTCTGCACCGTCTCCAGGCTGATCACGCTATCCCGGTACAAGGCCTCGGCGCGTTGCAGGTCGCGCTCCGACTTCTCATAACCGAGTTGCGCCTGCTGCACCTGGGCATCAATGTTCGTCGGTTCCAACGTGGCCAGCAATTGCCCGGCCTTCACCGCTTCGCCTTCCTTCACCAGCACGCTGCGTACGATGCCACCGCTCAGGAAGCTCAGTGCGGTCTCATCGTCGGTGGTGAAGAGGCCCGGTACGTTCACGGTGGCCGCGCTGTGTGAAGGGCGTACCTGCATCACGGTAACAGGTATGGCCGCACTTTCGGTGGTCTCCGCTGGAACATCGGCGGAGGTGCATGCGCTGAAGAGGGTGAGCGTGGTGATAGTGGTGAGAACGGAGATAGTGGTGATAAAGGGCACTCCACCGCGCCACTTTCTCACGCTCTCACCATTCTCTCCTTTCTTACCACTCTCACCCATGTGATCGGTCGTTCTCATTTGCTCAAGGGGTATGATGCGTTCTGTCGTTCCATTTCGGCGAGGCGTTGCAGCACGGTGGTGCGGGCCACGGCGAGTTGCACCTCGGCACCGGTGAGCTGGTTGCGGGCATCGAGGTATTCGATCTGCGTGTTCACGCCTTCGGCAAAACCCTTCTCGATCAGGTTGAAGTAGCTGGTGGCGCTGGTGTGGCGCGCGGTGGCGCTACGCAGCACGGCTTGTGCGGTGGCCAGTTCACTATCGGCCTGTCGCGCTCCGAGGAGCAGTTGCTGGGTGGCGTTGCGTTCGGTGAGCTCGGCCACATCGCGGTCGAATTGCGCGCGGTGCTTCTTGTAGCGGTTACGCCCGCCGTTGAACAGCGGCACATCGAGCTGCACGCCGAAGAGGTAGTAGTCGGCGTAATCGTCCACCGTCCAATCCATGCCTTGGTAGCCGAGGTCGATGAAGGTGCTCAACTTGGGCACCCAGTAGTTGTTGGTCAGTTTCGTTTGCGCGTCGCGCAGGCCCACCGCGGTGCGCAGCGACTGCAATTCCTCACGGCGAATGATGTCGGCGGCTTGTGCTTGCAGCGTGTCTTTCAGCGCGACAGTGATGTCGAAGTCTTCATCCACCGGGCTTTCGAGGTCGGTGTTCAGCAGGAAGTTGAGGTAGCGTTTCGCGTTGGTGTGCTGGTTGGTGGCCTGTGCCAGTTGCGCGGTGATGTGCTCGCGTTCGGCCTGTGCGCGCAGCACCTGGGCGGGCACGCCCGAGCCATGGCGTTGCAGAGAGCGCGTTACTTCTACGTTGCGTTCGAGCAATTGCAGCGCGCTGGTGTAGCTGCGTACGGCCTGTCCGGCCATCAGCACGTTGAAGTAGGCTACCTTGATGTCCTTCACCAGTTCGCGTTGGTAGATGGCCACCTCGAATTCCTGCAGTTGCACGGCGTGCTGCTGGATGGATCGGTTGTGGACCAAGTCCATGTTCAGCAGCGGAAGGCTGGCTCGTACATGCACATCGTAGAAGTTCTTCGGATTCAGGTAGGCCTGCACGTTCTCCACTTCGGGAAAGGCATTTTGCCCGATGAACTGGTTCAAGGTGCGGTAGACCGGATTGACCAGATCACCCACGGGGAAATCGAAGTAGCGGCCGCCTTCGCCACTGAGGTAGCTGGCATTCAGGTTCAGCGATGGCAGGAACAATGAGCGTGCCTCTTTCAATCCAAGCATGGCTTGGTCCAGTGCGATGTGCTTCTGTTGCAGCACCACGTTGTTGGCGAGGCCTTGGGCGATGTAACCATCCAGCGGTTGTTGGGCCAACGCCATCAACGGTGCCGTACCAATGATCAAGAAGCTGATCAGGACTGATCTAAAGAACATCGTTCATCGGATTAACAATGTTAACCAAATGGTCAAAAAAAAGGGACACCTCGCGACGGATTCATGGTTTCAGGCTTCGAAGCCAGATGGTGAATTGGTTCAGGCTGTCCTCCAGGAGTGTTCCTTGCTTCGCTTCGCTGATCACCTTGAAACACCGGTCGCGCACGAACAGGGCTGACATGCCGTGTACGGTGCTCCAGATCAGGAAGCTGGTGATCTCCGCGTCGCTCTTGCGCAGGAGCTTCTTCTTCATGGCTTCTTCCACGGTGGCCACTAACACCTGGAACACACGGTCACCTTCTTCCCACAGGTGATGTTTCTCATCCAGCGCTTCCACCGGGGCTTTCATGATGAACATGAGGTCGTACAAGCCCGGATTCTCCTGCGCGAATTCCAGATAGACCTTGCCCATGGCGGTGAGCCGTTCCATGGGATCGCTCACGTGCGCCAACGGTGCCATGCGGCTGCCTAGCAACTGGAACGCTTCCACATGGAGCGCGTGGAAGATCGCGTCCTTGTCCTTGAAGTAGAGGTAGATCGTGGTGGGGCTGTAGGCGATCCGTTGTGCGATCATGCGCATGCTGGTGCGGTCATAGCCGTGCTCCAGGAAGAGCTCGCGCGCGGCATCGAGGATGGCCTTTTTGAGGTCCTCCTTCTCCTTGGCCTTGCGTGCGGCGATGCCCATGACGGGGCGAATTTAGTTAACGGTGTTAAGATGTCAAGTGTTTTTTTGAACAATCAGTGATCCGGGCTATGAATATGGCACGCAGCAACAAGTACCATGCGGTCAGGCGGAATGGGCAGACATTGAAGCCTTAAGTCGGTCGTCACAGCTTGATGGTTCAACCCGACGGCCTTTGATCATCTTGTTCACGGTCTTGGGGTTTGGTGAGAGCGCTGTGGTGACCTGAGACCAGGTCGTGGTCTCCGAGAGGAATGAGGTCGGTCATACCTCAGTGCTCAGAGACCCAAAGGATCCGTGTTTGGTCCGATGCTCCACACCAGATGAATGCACGATATGTGCAACGCAGCCAAGAGGACCTCGGTGTCTGCATGCACAGTGAGTACCGTTCCTCGGAATACCCCGATCGCGGTATAGGATGGTCAGTTGGGTGTAGGGTCCTTTGCGGCTTGGTTGCCGGTACTTCTCTCAACTCCGGAACATACGTACATGAAGAACCCGATCTGGCCACTCCTGGCGTCCATCATATTGATACAAAGCTGCGCGCAAGCTCCGGTGAAGGAAGAGCGCGGCAGTGCGGATATCCAACGGATCGTAACGATAAGTGGTACGGCAACGGAAACCGTGGCGGCCTTGGGTTTCGCCGATCGGATCGTTGGCGTGGATGTAACGAGCACTTTTCCAACGTCTGTGGCGGACCTACCGAAAGTAGGCCACGACCGCAGTATCCGTGCAGAGGGTGTGATCTCGTTATCGCCACAGGTGGTGGTGGCCGGTGCCTGGCAGTTGGATCCCACGGTGAAGGCTCAGTTGGAGCAAGCCGGTGAGCGCGTGGTCACCTTCCCGTTGGAGTTCACGCTGGAAGGTGCGAAGACGATGATCCGTTCCTTGGCCGATAGCCTGGGCGTCCCCGAACGGGCCGAAGCATTGATCAGCACGATCGACACGGATATGCAAGGCGTGCAGGCTTTATCGACCGCTCCGAAGGTCTTGTTCATCTATGCCCGTGGTGCTGGAACGCTGATGGTGGCCGGGACCGGAACGGCGATGCACAACATGATCGAACTAGCAGGTGGCCAGAACGCCATGACCGGTTTCGATCAGTTCAAACCACTAACGCCCGAGGCGCTGATCGCTGCCGATCCCGATGCGATCATCCTCTTCGACACCGCCATGGACGGTTTTCAGGGCGAAGAAGGGGTGATGAAGGTGCCCGGTATGGCCGCTACAACGGCGGGCAAGAACCGCGCGTTCATTACCATGGACGGTGGCCTTCTATCCAACTTCGGTCCTCGCATCGGGAAGGCGCTTACCTACCTCAACGAACGCTTCCGAGCGCTTCCTGCGCGGGCATGACCAGCAAACAGCGACTGGTGCTCGTTGGCCTTGGTGTTGCCTTGGTGCTGGCCTTGTTGCTGTCCGTTGCGACCGGTGCCGTGGCGATCGCTCCAGCGGAGTTGTTCGCTATGCTCGGCATGGGTGATGCACCCTTCACCGAACAACAGGTCGCTGTGCTGCAAGTGGTGCGTTTGCCGCGCATGCTGGTGGCTATGCTCGCGGGTGGCGCCCTGGCCGTAGGTGGCGCGGCCATGCAGGCCTTGTTCCGTAATCCCCTGGCGGATCCCTCGTTGATCGGTATCAGTTCTGGCGCGGGCCTCATGGCGGCATTGGCGATCACAGCGGGTTCGCAGGTGGCCGTTCTCATCGGTGCATGGACAGGCTTTGTCTTTCTCCCGGTGATGGCTTTCACCGGAGCGCTGATCACCGCATTCTTGGTCTTCGCGATCTCGCGTGATGGTGGTCGCACCAGCGTTCCGGCCATGTTGCTCGCAGGCATCGGCATCACCGCTATGGCGGGTGCTGGTACTGGGCTGCTGGTTTACACGGCGAACGAATCGCAATTGCGCAGCATCACGTTCTGGATGCTCGGCAGCTTGGGTGGTGCCGACCGCACGGCGTTGTGGATCATGCTCGTTGCGGTGCCACTTCCTTTATGGATCATCCTTCGATCGCACCGCCAATTGAACACGTTGGCATTGGGTGAATCGCAATCGCGCTACCTCGGGGTGGATCCCGAACGTATCAAGCGGAACATGGTGTTGTGGACCTCCATCATGGTGGGTGCAACGGTCGCCTTATGTGGTGTCATCGGTTTCGTTGGACTCGTGGTGCCGCACATCCTCCGGATGGTGGGTGGGGCAGATAACCGCTACCTGCTGCTCGGTTCGATGTTGGGCGGCGCCGTATTGCTCAGCATTGCCGACACCGTTTCGCGCACCATGGCAGCGCCGGCCGAGATCCCGATCGGTATCATCACCGCATTGTGTGGCGCACCGGTCTTCCTCCTTCTGCTCGTTCAACGCAAACAGAACCTGGTGGCCTGATGCTGCACGTTGATCACATCTTCGTACGCGCAGGCCGCAAAGGCCCACAACTGTTGCACGACATCTCTTTCCAGGCACATGCTGGTGAAGTGGTCGTGGTGCTTGGTGCGAACGGCTCCGGTAAATCCACCTTGCTGAAGACCATCGGTGGTGAGTTGAAGGCTGGAACGGGCAGTATCCGGTGGAAGGGTCTTCCGTTGGATCAACATCCATTACAGGAACTGGCACGAGAGCGCGCTTTCCTGGATCAGCAGAGCCGCGTACCCTTCGCCTTCACGGCCCGCGAGATCGTGCGCATGGGTCGCTATCCGTTCTATACGAACGTGCCCTCGCCCGCAGATGAGCAGGCGGTCGATTGCGCTTTGCGTGCCATGCATGCCGATGGATTCCAGCACCGCAGCATGCCAACGTTGAGCGGTGGGGAGCAGCGGCGCGTACACATCGCGCGTGTATTGGCACAACTGCACGGGGTGTCCACCAACGCGCTCTTGCTGATGGACGAGCCGCTGAACGACCTCGACATCAAGCACCAGCATGCCGTTCTGGAGCTAGCACGCGAAAAGGCCAGCGAAGGTGCTTGCGTGATCATTGTGCTGCACGATGTGGAGCTCGCCACGCGGTATGCCGATCGGTTACTGCTCATGAACGGCGGACGCATCGTTGGGTTGGGCACGGCCGAAGACATCCTCGATCCGGATCTGCTATCAACCGTCTACGACATGCCTGCAGAGGTCATCGTAGACCCCATCATGGGAGAGCGTCGTGTGCGTTTCGGGGCGTACTCCCAGCGGCGGGCGCGGTCCAGTTC
>JAEYWT010000045.1 GCA_023428865.1 Bacteroidota bacterium
CTCGGATATGTGAATAAGAGACAGCTGCAACAAGCAACCACTGGCGGCCCGCAACAAGGCCCACGACGAAGGGGCTTGGGTGCGCGAGGCGGCATTGGCCCACGCAGCCAAGAAGGCGAAGAAGAAAGCGGCTTAGTTGTCAGTTCTTAGTTGTCAGGCGGCTCCGCTCTGGCAACTGACGACCGACAACCGACAATTGACAATCAAGAATGAGCGACAACACCAACAACTGGCCACTCTGGGAAGTATTCATCCAGAGCAAACGCGGCTTGGAGCATAAGCATGTCGGCAGCTTGCACGCAGCCGACGCACAAATGGCGATCGAGAACGCACGCGATGTGTACACGCGCAGGCAGGAAGGCAACAGTATTTGGGTAGTGCCCGCTGGTGCCATCAGCAGCAGCCAGCCAGAGGATGCGGCCATGCTCTTCGACCCCGCCGATGACAAGACCTACCGGCATCCGACCTTCTACACCATGCCCGAAGGCGCGAAATACATCTGAGCTTCACGGTAAGCTCTCTACGAAGCACCCGTACCGTCGATCCGCTGGGTCGACTTGTGAACATGAGCCAGAACAACGCACTTTTCACCTACACCCTTCGCCTCGGCGACGACCTTCTGATCCTAAGCCACCGCCTGAGCGAGTGGTGCGGACATGGCCCTGTCTTGGAGGAGGACATCGCCCTGGCCAACCGTGCGCTGGACCACATTGGCGAAGCCCGCAACCTCTACGACTACGCCGTGAAGGTGGAAGGGAAAGGCCGCAGCGAAGATGACCTCGCTTTCCTGCGTGCCGAGCGCCAGTTCGTGAACACCAAACTGGTGGAACAGCCTAACGGTGACTATGCCCACACGATCGTGCGTAGCTTCCTGTTCGATGCCTACCACTTGCCGCTGGCCGAAGCGCTGACCAAGAGCAGGGACACCCAGATCGCCGCTATCGCCGCCAAGGCCGTGAAAGAGGCACAGTATCACCTGAAACACAGCAGCGATTGGCTGATCCGTTTCGGGGATGGAACCGACGAAAGTCACCGCCGCGCGCAAAACGCCTTGGAGACCCTTTGGACCTATACCGGCGACCTCTTTGTGCAGGATGAGATCCATCAGGAAATGTTGAAGGCGGGCGTTGCTCCCGACCTCAACAGCATCAAGGCCAGCTTCGATGCCACTGTGGACCGTGTGCTGGCTGAAGCGACACTGAAACGCCCCGCGGACGGTTACATGATGACCGGCGGTCGCCAAGGCAAACACAGCGAACACCTTGGTTTCCTGCTCGCGGAGATGCAGTACTTGCAGAGGGCCTACCCGGGGGCTGAGTGGTAGTGCGCTGTTGTTGATCGAAGGCATCCGTAGGTGGACTTAATCGGTCGGCCTACCACAATGGAACCTAAAGCACACATATCCCAAGACCACATCCTCTCCCTCCTCCAGAACGTGAAGGACCCGGAGGTGCCGGTGATCAGCGTACTGGAACTGGGTGTGGTGCGGCATGTGGAGGTAGAGTCCGACGGGAAGGCCGTGGTCACCCTCACCCCTACCTACACCGGCTGCCCGGCCATGGACGTGATGGCCGCCGATATCAAAAAGGAATTGCGGGAGGCCGGTGTATCCCAGGTGGAAGTGAAACTGACCCTCGCCCCCGCTTGGACCACCGACTGGATCACCGACGAAGGCAAGCGCAAGCTGAAGGAATACGGCATCGCCCCGCCGGAGAAGACCGCCGACATCCGCGCATTGAAAGGCGAACAGCCCGTGGTGCAGTGCCCGCAGTGCGGCTCGAAGAACACCGTGATGCAATCGCTCTTCGGCAGTACGGCGTGTAAGGCTCTGTGGAAGTGCCAGGATTGTTTGGAGCCTTTTGATCAATTCAAGTGTTTGTGAGGCGTAGTACCTTGCACGCATGTCCCAGCGCACCTACCGCGTCCTCTTGACACAAGAACCAGAAGGCGGGTTCACAGTTTCTGTTCCTGCCCTTCCAGGCTGCATTACGTATGGCGATTCCATAGATCATGCCTTGAGTATGGCCAAGGAGGCCATAGAACTTTACGTGGAAACGTTGGAGGCGGAAGGCGATCCCGTTCCGGACGACAGCAAGACTTTCGAGTATTCCCTCGTCTTGGCTTCGTGATGGCCAAGTCACCCAACATGACGGCGGCCGATCTGATCCGCCTGCTGAAGCAACATGGATCCGAATTCATTCGGGCAAAAGGCTCTCACCAGATCTTAAAGAACAGGACCACCGGTAAGATGACCGTAGTCCCCATGCATCGCGGTGATCTGCCCAAAGGCACATTACTCGCCATTCTCAGACAAACAGGACTCGACAAGATCGATCAATGACCTACACCAAGATCCTCTTCACCATCGCCGATGGCGGCACGCCTTCCGGCGGCCAGGTCGCAACCATTTCCCTCAACCGCCCGGACAAGCTCAACAGCTTCGACCGGGAGATGTCGTTGGAAGTGATCGACGCGCTGGATGCGTGCGCTACTAACAAGGAAGTGCGCGCGGTGCTGCTCACCGGTGAAGGACGCGCCTTCTGCGCTGGTCAGGACCTGGCCGAGGCCATTGCACCGGGCATCAAGATCGAGGACATCCTTACCACCCAGTACAACCCCATCGTGCGGCGCATCCGCAACCTGCCCAAGCCGGTGGTGTGCGCGGTGAACGGTGTAGCCGCCGGTGCGGGTGCGAACATCGCTTTTGCCTGCGACCTTACCCTGGCGGCCGAGAGCACCAACTTCATCCAGAGCTTCATCAACATCGGCCTTATCCCCGATAGCGGTGGCACTTTCACTTTGCCGCGTTTAGTGGGTATGCAACGGGCTTTCGGACAGATGATCCTTGCTCCCAAAGTGAGCGCCAAGGAAGCTGAGGCCAAAGGCATGATCTGGCGCTGCGTGCCTGATAGCGAATTGATCAACGAGGCCAATGCCCTCGCCTCGAAGCTGGCACAGATGCCCACCAAAGCCATCGCCCTCACCAAGGAATCCCTTAACCGAAGCGAGAACAATACCCTCAACGGCCAATTGGACGTGGAGAACGAACTGCAAAGCATCGCCGGCCGAAGCCACGATTACAAGGAAGGGGTTAAGGCCTTCCTGGAGAAACGGAAGCCCGTGTACCGCGGCGAATAGATCGGTACAGGGCTCATGTAGTGGCGACCCATTGGGTCTACATGCTGTGTATTGAACCACGGACACACACACAGATGAACACGGATAAATGCGCAATTGGACTGTGCCAGATCCTGATCTTCTGACCGCCACCCCGATATTCGCACTCTCGCCTTCGCAATAGCTTCGGCGGATAAGACATGGACAGTTCAATGAAGGTCGCCGTGATCGGCGCTGGGACGATGGGCAGTGGCATTGCGCAAGTGGCCGCGCAGGCTGGGCACATCACGTTCCTATTCGACACCCGCAGAGAGGCTGTTGACAAGGCCATCACCACGCTGGGCAAAACCTTCGACAAGTTGGTGGAGAAGGGAAAGCTCACGGCAGAAAAGGCTACAGAGATCCTATCCCGCATCAAACCCGCTACAGATCTGAAAGACCTTGCCGGTTGTGGCCTGGTGATCGAGGCCATCATAGAGGAACTTGGTATCAAGAAGAAACTCTTCGCAGAGTTGGAGACGGTGCTCGGGCCGGATGCTGTTCTCGCCACGAACACCTCAAGCCTTTCGGTAACTGCTATTGCAGCGGCCTGCGGCAAGCCTGAGCGCGTGATCGGTCTGCACTTCTTCAACCCGGCACCCCTGCTGCCTTTGGTGGAAGTGGTCCCCGGACTGGCCACGGACGACACCTTGGCACCGCTCATCTGCAGTCTGATGCAAGCTTGGGGCAAAGTCCCCGTGGTATGCAAGGACACACCCGGCTTCATCGTGAACCGTGTGGCGCGGCCATTCTACGGCGAGGCCATCCGCATCTACGAAGAAGGCATCGCCGGTATGTCCACCATCGATGCAGCCATGAAGAGCGTGGGTTTCAAGATGGGCCCCTTTGAACTGATGGACCTGATCGGCAACGACATCAACTTCACGGTAACGAAGACCGTGTGGGAGGCCTTCTTCTACGATCAGCGCTACAAGCCGAGCTTCACACAACAGCGGCAGGTGGAGAGTGGCCGATTGGGGCGGAAGAGCGGACGGGGTTTCTATCAGTATGATGCGAGCGGCACGATCGTACCACAGACCTCTGCAGGGGCTCTCGAAAAGGCCCCCCAAACCTCCGCAGGGTCTCTCGCAGAGGACCCTGCGGTATCGAAAGCCAAGACCGCAGGGTCCCTTCGTACCTCAGGAGACCCTGCGGAGGTTTTACCCCCCCCTCCTTCGTCGGGAGACCCTGCGGAGGTTTCTAGTGCGATCGTGGAACGCATCCTCGCCATGTTGATCAACGAAGCGACCGACGCCCTCTTCTGGCAAGTGGCCAGCGCGAAGGACATCGACCTGGCCATGACAAAAGGCGTGAACTACCCGAAAGGTCTGCTGGCTTGGGCCGATGAAAAGGGGGCTGCCCACTGGCTGGCCGTCCTCGAAAAGCTGCAAGCCCAATATGGAGAGGACCGTTACCGCCCTTCACCGCTGCTCCGAAGCGCTGCAGGTTCGCATTCGTTGGCGTAACGCAAGGTTTCGTCGAAATTCCGCATCTATTTTCCATGGGAATCAAATTCTCCGTTCCTTTGCGCCCCCAAACAACCATTCAACCCAACATGAAATTCCCCGTTCTGTCCGTTGTCGCTCTGGCAGCCGTAGCCCTTGTTGCTTGCGGTCCTAGCGAAGCTGAGATCGCCGCTGCCAAGGAAAAGGCCGCTGCTGATAGCCTCGCAGCCCTTGCTGCGATGGAAAAGTCCTACACCGTTGACGCTGCCGCTAGCAAGTTGTCTTGGAAAGGCACCATGCTGGGCGTGAAGAGCCACCATGGCACCATCAACATGACCGAAGGTTCCTTCAGCGTAAAGGGTGGCGTGGTGACCGGTGGCAAATTCGTTGTGGACATGAAGAGCATTGCTCCGTTGGACAGCGCTTATGCTGCTGACGATGCCAAGCAAGGCACCCGCGCCATGCTCGTGGGCCACTTGAGCAGCGCTGACTTCTTCGCTGTCGACAGCTTCCCTACGGCAACGTTCGAGATCACCAGCGTTGAAGGCGCTACCGCTGCTGGAAAATTGACGCTCCGTGGTAAGACGAGCGACGAGAAAGTAACGGATATCGTAGTGACCGAGGAAAACGGCGTAGCCAAGGCAACCGGCAAACTCTCCTTCGATCGTCAGAAATACGGTGTTGCGTGGAAGGCTCCGATGAAGGATGTGGTGCTGAACGACGCGATCGAGCTGACCGTGGAACTTACCGGCAACGCCCAGTAAGGTCCCCTTCGGTGAAAGTCGAGGAGCGCTCGCCGAAAGGCGGGCGCTTTTTCGTTCCCGCCAGCCCTACTTCATCGCTGCCGCTAGCCAACTATTGAACGGCTCCATAGCCTTCCAATGCTCCAGCAAGTGATCGATCAGTTTCGGATCGGCCACGGTCTTGGGGTGCATTTCGGCCAATACATAGAACTGCTTGTTGGCGATCAAGGGCTCCTTCTTCACCCCTTCTTTGAACTCGGCTGGGATCACCTTGTTCGCTTCACCCTGCACCTGCTCGAACAAGGCTTTGAACGCCTTACCCTCGATGGTCTTTCGGAAACCTTTCGGATCGGTCATGATCGCGGTGCGAATACGATAGAGCTGTTCCTTTTCGGGCAGGTACGCGCCACCGTAGAACTTCACGCTTTCGGGTCCTAGTTCGAAATAGATGCCCGGTGTCGTGTGGTCTTTGCGACCGGCTGGTGAGATAATGGCCGAACTGTTCAGCTTGTACGGCGTCTTATCCTTGCTGAAGCGGATGTCCCGGTTAATACGGAAGATGGCTTCCTTCGGCTCTATGCGCACGTTCTTGTCGTGCTTGGCGATGCGCTTGATGGCCTCCCCTACAAAGGCTTCGAAGGGCTTCTTCACGCTGGCCTCGTAGCGTTTGCGGTTCGCATCGAACCACTCTTTGTTATTGTTCTTCGCCAGGTCTTTGAAGAATGCATTGAAGTCGTTGGTGAACCAGGCCATCGGTGGTAATTTGCCCGAAGATATTCCACCCTATCCATGCCCAGTAGGCCCAAGACCTTGGAACCCGAACTGTTCGCCCCGCTGCATGTCGTGGTGGTGGAAAGCCCGATCGGAAAGTTGTGGGTGGAAAGCGACGGCCAGCTGATCACCCGCCTTTCCTTCGAGGCACTGCATGTGCGCCAAGCCAAATTGCCCACGGTGTTGGAGGAAGCTCGCGCACAACTCGATGCCTACTTCGAGGAACGAGCGAACCGTTTCCAGCTTCCTGTGCAACGTGTTGGCACGCGCTTCCAACAATTGGTCTGGGAAATGCTAGATGGCATACCGTTCGGTAATGCTTCAACCTACCAGGGTCTAGCCGACCGCATTGGTGGGAAGGCCATAGCCCGAACGGTGGGCAATGCCTGTGCCAGCAACCCCATTCCCATCATTGTGCCGTGCCACCGGGTGCTTTCCAGTGAAGGCCTGCTTACTGGCTATATCGGTGGCATTTGGCGGAAGAAGTGGTTGCTGGAGCACGAAGGGGTGTTGGCACCGGAACTCTTCAACGGAGGTTGACCGATACCTTTGCCCCATGGTGGAACGATCCCTCGCCGAGCGCGTGGTGGCCCGCATGTATGAGAACGACCCCTTCAGCCTCTGGTTGGGGATCAAACGGGTCACGGTCGATACCGGAGTTTGCGTGCTGGAACTCACCGTTCGCAAGGAGATGCTGAACGGCTTCGCGATCGCCCACGGTGGCATCACCTACTCGCTTGCCGATAGCTGCCTGGCCTTCGCCTCCAACTCGCACGGCATTCAGGCGGTCTCCGTGGAAACATCCATCAGCCATACCAAGGCCGTGAAAGAGGGCGACGTGCTCACCGCCACGGCAGAGGAAATGAGCTTGAGCAACCGCATCGGGGTCTACCACATTTCCGTTACCAACCAGCGTGGCGAAACCGTCGCGCTCTTCAAGGGCACCGTTTACCGCACTGGTAAACCCTGGTTCCCCGATGAACAACACCAATAAGTCCTGCGCCGATCCTTCGGTGTACACCCATGAAAGCAGCTTACATCGTAGACGCCATCCGCACCCCCATCGGAAGTTTCACAGGCAGCCTCTCTCCGGTACGTGCGGACGATCTGGCCGCCCATGTGCTACGCGCCCTCCTGGCCCGGCACCCGAACCTAGACCCAGCAGCCGTGGATGATGTGATCATGGGTTGTGCCAACCAAGCAGGTGAGGATAACCGCAACGTGGCGCGCATGGCTTCGCTCTTGGCTGGTCTACCGGTCACTGTTCCGGGCGAAACGGTGAACCGCCTATGTGCATCGGGCATGAGCGCCGTGGTGCAAGCGGGCCGCG
>JAEYWT010000069.1 GCA_023428865.1 Bacteroidota bacterium
CATCCGCATGGAGCGTGGGAAACGCTCCCGGGCGATGGAGAGGAATTCCGAACCGGTCATGCCGGGCATACGCTGGTCGGAGATGATCACGTGTATGGGTTCCTGTTCACGTTCCAGAAGCGCCAGTGCATCCGTGGCACCTTGAGCGATGAGCACGTCCATTTCGCGCCGGAAGGTGGAGCGGAAGGACTTGAGGTTGTTCTCCTCGTCGTCTACGAAGAGCACACGTATGCGTGGTTCGGTCATGCTCGTTGTTGCTTAAGCGCCGCGTGGCGAATGGGAAGGATGATACTGACGGAGGTGCCATTGCCGACCTCGGAATCCACCGTGATGCGGCCGTGGTGATCTTCGATGATGCCATAGACGATGGCCAGGCCCAACCCCGTTCCTTCACCCACGGGTTTGGTGGTGAAGAAGGGGTCGAACATGCGGGCTTTAACCTCGGGTGACATGCCGATGCCATTGTCACTAATGGTCACCGCCACATGTTCGTTGGAAGCTGTGGTGGTGATGGACACCGTAGGTGTGGTTCCGTCGGTCCTGGAAAGGGTGGCCTGGATAGCGTTGGTAAGGACGTTCATGAACACCTGGTTCACCTTACCCGGGAAGCACTCCACCAAGGGAATGGCACTTTCTGCGAAGCGTATTTCCACCTTGTCGCGATGATGCGGAGCGAGCAACGCGAGCGTATTACGAATGCCCTCGTTCAGGTCGGCCTCCTTCAAATCATCCTCGTCAAGCCTGGAGAAATTGCGCAGCCCGCGCACGATCTCAGCAGTGCGGTTGGACCCTTCGGAAATGCTGCCGATGATATCGTCGAGTTCATCGATCGAGTCTGAAATGCCGAGTTCCTTCTCGCGATCCTTGAGGTCTTTGAGCTTTGTGGACGCGGTGTCTGGAGTAAGAGAACGGTACTCCTGCATCACTTCCACTATCTCGGAGATGTTCCGTTTGAGTGGCTGGATATTGCTGGTGATGAAGTTGATCGGGTTGTTGATCTCGTGCGCGATACCGGCCGTTAGTTGACCCAGCGAAGCCATCTTCTCGGCATTGACCAGCTGCGTTTGGGTACGCTTCAGATGCTCGTTGGATTCGCGCAAAGCGAGTGTGCGCTGCTCCACCTTCTCTTCGAGGATGATGTTCTGTTCGCGGATGATGCGTTCATTCTCACGTGATGCATCGAGCGCTAGTGCCTGTGAGCGCTCCTTTTCTCGACGTAGGACATTGATGCGATCAGCAAGACCGAAGGATAGTAGAACGGCTTCCATCGCTGACCCAACAGGCATGGTGTAGACGGTCAGCTCGTTGTACGGTAGAATGTTGGCGTCCTTCATAACATAGACGACCACGCCAATGAGGAAGGTGCTCCAAGCGAGAAGGAAGAATGTGGCCTGGCGAGAACCATTCAACCTTGCCATCAAAGCCGTAGCGAACATATAGGTCGCGAATGCTCCTGTAGCAACCTGATCAAGCTGGTAGCCGACCAAGGGGTCCGCAAGCGCATAAATTACGGCTGTTATGACCAAGAAGCCATGCCAAGCAGGTAGCCAGGCATGAAGTTTGGGTGTGTAGTGCTTCGTATCTATGAACGAACTCATGAACTTGCTTGCCGCAAGCGCTGAAAGCAATGTGAGTATTACCGACGCCCGTTGAGCCCACCACGTAAGGTCCGGCCAGATGTAGAACTGACCGATACCGACGAAAGTGAGCTGTGCCAACATGATACAAAGGATGTAGAGCACATATATGAGATAGCTCCGGTCGCGTGTGGAGAAGAATACGAATAGGTTATACAAGGCCATTACGATCATGATTCCCGCATAACCTCCAACGGCCAGATATTTCAAAGCCCTGACACGGTGGAACTCTTGGTCAGTGGTCAGGTTCACTGGCAGTTGCAGTTGTTTGTTGCTACGAGCGCGCAACATCACCAGAGCGGAAGTCGAGACGGGTATGTCCAAATGGAATGCATACTCACGGGGTGACCCTGGGGCTGAATGTGGTGGTCGGGCTTGGCCGGCAGAAGCGAGGATCACCACGCGTTGAGGGAAGATCAGGTACACATCGAGTTCGTCGATCTCTGGATGGTCCACCGTGAGGAAGATCCTCTTTTCGGGTGACTGGTTGGAAAGCTCGAATTTCAGCCAATAGGCCGAAGAGGAAATGCCCAGATTCGGGACATCCTGATGGGATGGTCGGAAATCTTTCGAAACAAGTGCTTCCTTCCATGAAAGCCCGGCCTGTTCATCTTCTAGGATAGAACAAGCATTTCCTACAGGAAGTACGGGTGTCTTACCATCGAACTCGATCTGCCCGTGCAGAATGAGTCCGTTAAGGAGCAATAGACAGCACGTTAATATCCGGAGAGTAGAAATGCCCATGCGGCACTTCTACGGTTCCTTGCCGTGGGTTGTTTCAGGCGCAGTTCCGGAGCCACTCCTCTTCAATCTGCTTGTACGGTACAAGCGATAACACCGATCGGTCCAAGAGCAGTTGGTATCGGACGTCGAAGGGTGTTTGGGCTGGGGTTTCCACTCGCGTTTGATCCGGGCGCAAACGCAAGCTCATCAAATTCTTCCTGTTCGCAACGGAAGCCTGGTCGATCGAACGAACATCGGGTATGACCATGGCGATGGCCTTGATGGATGGAATGGGGTAGGTGAAGGTGCCTCCGTCTCCCACATCTTCCATAATAGTGAAGCCAACGCGTAAGGCATGGCGCAAGGTGTAATGTGCGACGAGGCAGACCATCGTCTGTATCCGAAGCTGGTTGGCTATGGATACGGCTGCGAGACTGAGAAGGTTGGGTAGGCCTTTTGCGTTGTACTCACTCGCATTCCAGAGCCCGCACACCTCAGCGGTTCCGTCCGCCGTCAATTCAGAAAGGACCGTTTCGATCTTCGGGTCGAGTTTGCGAAGTGCATCCGCGATCGGTAGAGGGCGGTCTCGCTGGACTTCAACCCTGATACCGCCGACCATACGATCGTCTTCTGTCACCGCGGTGATCACATAAGTCTCTGGATCCGTACACCAGCTATCGGTGTTCGTGGAAACATTGGTGATCCCGAACTGCTCCAGAACGCGGCGGTGTTCACGAAGGAATCGTTCGCATGAATCCGGTTCGTCTACTGCACGAAAGGCGCGGATGTAGAGCTTCTCCATGGTCATGATTGGTGGTTTCTTACGCTCGTGAAGAGTTCCTCCAACGGCAAGCGAAGGCTTCGCGCAGAAGGTTGGCTGGCAGGGCTTAGTCTGACCATGAACAGTGGTTTCATCGGTCCAGGGAAGCAGATGCCAAGCTCTGTTCGGACCTCGTCCAACTCTGTTCGTAGGTTGGTCGGTAAAGAGGGAAGGAATTTGACGGCATGCGTGAGGAAAATTGGCGCTGAGATGGGGTGTACCGCCCAACCTAGTCGGTTAGCCTCCATCCACATCCGCTGACCCGCTTGGGCGCCTCGCAGCCTCGACGGGAGCGAGAGATCGTTGACCAGAACAGCCGCAACGGCACTTGCGTTCTGGATCCCTTTGCGCGAGAACCGTTGTAGTGCTTTACCGCCTTCCCATTCATTCACCAACGCCATAGCCGCAGGGTCAGCCGCGATCCTTAATGCCGCCATTTGGCCAACGGTCATTTCCATGGTCGCAAGATCCAGACCATCACGCGTTCGCTCTGCTTCCTCAGGTGTCCAGCGTACCTCGTGTTCGAAGAACTCATGATGACCCACCCGATCCAGTAAGCGGACCTTTTCACTGCGGGAACAGAGTTCAGCGAGTCGGTCCAATGAGGGGCGATCATCGAATAGTAGCAGGTCACACCCTTCCACGTTCTGGACAACACGTTTTAGCTCCTCCGCAGCTCCTCCAAGAGGTTGTGGGGCTACGACTCTCCTGTTGGAGCAGCGTTGTGCGATCCATGGAATGAGCTTAATGTCTGGGTCATCGCCCTTCGTCACACCAACGGAACGCTCAACCACCATGACGGTTCCATTCCCATCATCTGTTGTTGTGAATTCCACCTTAAAACCAAGCTCGATGGCTTTCAGTCGGATGTTCTCAAGACACGTTCCAATGGCGATGTGAGCCATAAGATGGTCAGGGTCCCAGCGGGAAGCAGCCCTGACCCTATCCAGGATCACGACCAAGCGACCATTCAGATGAACAAAATGCCAAGGCTGCACATTGCCCGCGGAAGGTGCCAGAGCAGCAGCATTGGCCAATGATCGTGCATCGTCTTCACCAATGACTGAACCTGGTGCCGGAAGCGATCGGGTTGCTGCCTTCGCCACAGAAATGAAGTCCGCTTTAGTATGGTGGATCGGATCGATCTTTTCGACAGGTTTGGATAGTGTTGGTCCGATCGCTTCATCGAGGTCCACGTACCAACGGCCGGAAGCTCTGAACTGATCAAGCATGATGCGCCGATGGACGTCTGCGGTCATCGCACCACCCAGCGTTACCGAACTGGCCAATTGCGGCCATGTACCCACGGTTTCGCCCATTTCGATCATGGACGCCTTCATGCGCGTGCTAAGCGTATCGGTGCCAACGATCGGAAGCATATAAGGGATCTTCTCCTCGTTCGTCATAGGTCTGCCCGCCGCTTCCAGGTCGAGGTGGTCGATCCAGCCATGCATGAGTGGTCTTTCCGGCTCAAGGTCGAAACGTTCCACATCCATGCAACCACGGTCGCTCATGTCCATGACCACAGGTATCCGCAGTGCTTTTGCCTTTTGTCGCACCAGGATCTTCACATCCACACTGTCGCATTCTTCAATGAGCAGGTCCAGATCACCTCCTTCCGAGAAGAAGCGATCCATGTTCGCCTGGGTTATACCCTCAGGGAAGATGGTGACCTTCAAGAACGGGTCAAGCTCAGCGATCTCCCGAGCTGCATTGATCACCTTAAGGACACCCATTTCATGGACACCGCTACGGATCCTGTTCAAGTTGCTCAGTTCCAGCGTGTCGAAGTCGGCAAGCCGTATCTCACCGAATGATCGTTCCAACGCGAGGGTGAGACTTACACTTTGGCCTACACTTAAACCGATCACACCTACTTTTTTCTTGGCCAGTACGGCTTGTTCTTCCCGGGTGATCTTGTTCCTGTTGCGATCAGTTCGCACCAAGGCGAATTCAGACTCGTCCAACAGGTGTACCACACGATGAGCCCATGGGTAGTAGACCCAAACACCGTAGACGAGATGGTCCTTTGTTCCAATATGTTCAAGAGCTGCAACTGTGAGCTCATCCTTGGTGTACTGACGCTCTGGGTGAAGAGTTTTAACAAGCTCCTTTACCTGGGACATGATGTCATCATGTACCAGAACACCACGCTCGAATAATTCAAGCAGGTGGTCGTTATCCTCCTGGATATGAGGCCTTAAAATGACCGGAACATAGGTACTGGTATCCAGCCTTTCAGCGCTTCCTACAGCAGTTCGTAACCGTTCTAAGTCCATGGAGGAGAGGAGACTCAAGGTTCCCTAAACCGCGGGTGAAGGTAGTTGCCTATAAGTTATCAACAAAATATGAACAAGGAAAAATGGAACCTTTCGACCAAGACTGCCGTATTGGTGGCGACAAACCCATCCCTTACCCATGAGTGCAGCACCTTCTCTCTCCAAGGTACCCAGCAGGCCCTGCGTACTTTTCGTGGATGACGATGCTGGTAACCGACAGGCTTTCCTAGCCACTTTCCGCCGTGAGATGGATGTGCTCTTGGCCAAGGATATGAAAGAAGTGTGGGAACACCTGGCAACCAGTCATGTTCACGTAGTGATCGCCGACCAGCGGATGCCGGGGACCCCCGGAAGTCAGATGCTGGCCCTGGTGCGCGAGCGATACCCCAGCATCAAGCGGATGCTGATCACCGGGTATTCTGATCTCGAAGCCATCATCGACGCGGTGAACAAGGCCGGCGTTTCGCACTACAGCGCCAAACCCTGGAACGCGGACGAACTGGCCGACGCCGTGCGCCAAGCCTACGAGGAGGTGCGGGCCGAGGAGGAGCGAACTGCATACACCGAACGCTTGCTTACCGCTAATCAGCAGCTGGAGTTCGCGCTACGTCAACGCCTGCTTTCATAAGAGTTCTGACCCGTTCGACACCTTGCGTCGCTCACCTCAACGAGCGGCGCTTTTCTTTGCGCCATGATGAAGAGCATGGTAAAGGCTTTGGCCTTGATGATGATCGTTGTGGTGAACGTGCAGGCTGTTGCCCAATGCGACCGATGGCAACAACGGGTGAAGTACACCATGAACGTAAGCCTCAACGAGGGCGACCATCGTTTCACCGGTACAACAAAGCTGGTGTACACCAACAATAGCCCCGATACGCTCCAAGAGGTCTTCTTCCATCTCTACTTCAACGCGTTCCGACCGGGAAGCGAAATGGATGTGCGTTCGCGCACCATCGAGGACCCCGATGACCGGGTACGTGGCCGTATTGCAGAACTAACGCCCGATCAATTCGGTGTTCAAGAAGTAGGAGGGTTCACCCAAGATGGCAAGGCTGCTACGTTGGAACCCATGGGCACAGTGTTGAAGGTGAAGCTGCCCAAAGCCCTGCTTCCGAAGAAAAGCACCACATTCGATTACACCTTCAACGGGCAGGTACCGGTGCAGATCCGCCGCTCGGGCAGGAACAACGCCGAGGAAGTAGCCTACAGCATGGCCCAGTGGTACCCTAAACTGGCTGAGTACGATCATCGTGGTTGGCACGCCTATCCGTACGTCGGCCGTGAATTCCACGGGGTGTGGGGCGATTTCGATGTGACCCTGGAAATGGACAGTGCCTTCACCATTGCGGCCACCGGAGTGCTACAGAACCCGCACGAGGTCGGGCATGGCTATCCTACCGGCAAAAAAGTGCTCAAACGGCCAGCGGGCACCAAACTGAAATGGCGTTTCGTGGCCAACAACGTCCACGACTTCGCCTGGGCTGCCGACCGCGATTTCGTGCATACCATGGATGAGGTGCCCGGCGGTCCGGAGTTGCACTTCTTCTATAAGAACAAGCCCGAATACGAAGCAACATGGAAAGAACTGCCAGGATACATGGTGCGCAGTTTCCAGCATATGAACAAGCACTTCGGCAAGTACCCGTGGCCGCAGTACAGCTTCGTGCAAGGTGGCGATGGGGGCATGGAATATCCGATGCTCACCTTGATCACCGGCAAGCGTCGCCTGGGTTCCCTGGTAGGGGTGAGCGTACACGAAAGCGTGCATAGCTGGTATTACGGTGTGTTGGCCAGTAACGAGGGGCGTTTCGCGTGGATGGATGAAGGCTTTACCGAGTATGCGAGCAGTGAGGTGATGCAGGCGCTTTTCCCACAACCCGGTGATCCCCATAGCAGTGCTTTCCAAGGGTACAGTGCGTTGGCGAACAGTCCACGGCATGAACCGCCCAGTATCCATGCCGATCATTTCCTCACCAACCGTGCATATGGTACCACGGCTTACAGCTTCGGAGAGATGTTCGTACATCAGCTCAGTTCGGTGGTGGGTGAGAAGGAATTGCGGTCCGGCTTGTTGGCCTATTTCGACGTGTGCAAGTTCAAGCATCCGGAGCCGATCGATGTGGAGCGCGTCTTTGAGAAGCGTACCGGCCTGGAACTGGATTGGTATTTCGATGAATGGGTGAACACCACACGCAAGTTGGACTACGGCATCCGCGCAGTGCTGGGGACCAATGGAGCAACATTGATCGAATTGGAACGCGTGGATGAACAGTTGTTGCCTGTTGACCTTCGCATAGAACGCCGCGATGGTCAGGTGCAACACTTCCACATACCGCTTTCCTTACAGCGCGGTGCGAAGGGTGAAGGATCGGAGAACTTCAGCTTCACCGTATTGGAACCCTGGCAATGGACCGACCCCACCTATATGGTCACCGTGCAGATCGAATTCAATGCGTTGAAGTCGGTAGCGATCGACCCCTTGGAGCGCCAAGCTGATATGGACCGAAGCAACAATACCGTTGAGCTGCCGCCGGGCACCACGGGTTTCGCTAAGCCGTGATCAGGGCGTACTAGAAAGGACGCGTCGTAACTCGCGGACGAAGGCTCTTGGGCGTTCCAAGTTGGCTACGTGGGCGGTCCTTGGTATCGTGCTCCAATGCGTTTCGGGGATGCCGTTGCGCCGCATGACCGCTAGTCCGGTACTGTTCGGTATCAGTTCGTCGCGTTCGCCCCAGATCAGGTAGACAGGCATGGCCCAATCGTATCGTTTCTCCGCGAACAAGGCTTCATGGTCCCACAGGTCCTGGATAAGGGTAAGCTGTGCGGCTCTGTGATCCTTCACGTTCACTTCGTAGATCTGTCGTAGGATGAAGCCGGGCAGCGGCGGATCACGGTATAGTGAAAGTCTGATCCGCCAACGCATCTCTTTCGGCTCGGTGGTCCCCATCATGGTGAAGATGTCCGGCGCACCAGCGTGGCGGGCAATGCTATCCGCCATGGCACGATCGTAATCACTTACCAGGCCATCATAGATCACCAGCTTCTTCACTCTTTGTGGGTAGAGTTCGGCGAATCGAGCGGCCACACCACCACCATAGCTACTACCGACCACATCCATCGCTTCTGTGATCCCAAGGCTATCTAACAATAGCACCAGGTGATCCGCTTGCGCATCGAAGTTCCCTCCAGGTGTGTTGCCCCAGTCCTTGGTGCTCTGTCCGTGGCAGAGCAGGTCGGGCATGATCACATCGTAAGCGTCACCTAGGAGCTTTGCGGTCTTGCTCCATTGTTGGGGACCGGTTCCGGTGTATCCGTGAATGAGCAGGAGTTTGGGTTTCCCTGTATTCCTTGCCCACACATGATGTGGCCCACGCGCATCGGTGAACGTGTGTGCTGCATAACCTTCGCGCACCAAGCGTGCATTGCTCTGGCGTGTGTGCATACGCGCGATGTTGCAGGAGGCGAAAGTGGTGGCTGCCAAGAGCGCGCATATGATCGGCCGCAGGTTCATGGCTTCTTTCGGCTCAGCAGGCTTCCTGCATCGAGGAACCAGATCGCTTTCAAGGAAAGGCTGTTGACGCCCGGTGAAGCCCAAGTATTGCGCAAGTTGTCCATGTAGTTCTGCCGCACGATGCCCTCACTTGCGAAAATGTTGTCTTTCCAGCCCAGTGTGATCTCGCTGCCCGGTGCGAAGTTCCAGCGTAACCAGATGTCCACAGTGAAAGCATCGAAATCCACATCGTGTCGGGAACTACCATCGTCGTACATGCCGGTGTAGTCCGTTCCTGCGAGTTTGCTGTTCACCAACAATTCGTGGTAGTCCAGGTAGCTTGCCCGGCTCCAATAGTGGCGCACATCGGCGTTCAGCGAGAGTTTATTGGTGAAGGTGTAACTGCCCTCCAGGCTTAGCTCGGTCGTCCATTGATCGCGCTGACCAAGGATGACGGCATCATCCACGAAAGCCACCCAGCCGATATCGTCGTTCTTCTTTTCGTGCGATAGGGCCAGGATGAAGAAGATCTTGTCATTCGGCCGGAACCGCTGTTCCAGACTTCCGAACAGGTTGTGCCGGTCGCGCTCGTTGAAGCGACGATACCCGCCACGGACATCGACAGCATAGGGCAGGTTGTAATTGGAGCTTACCCAGGCTTCGTACCAGATGTTGGTGGGGAATTCGTAGAGCCTACCGGGTATCCGTGCCTCGAAAGGGTCGTAGGTCACCACTGGTTCGGCCCTTACGAAACCGCCGAACGCGTTGAAGTCCTGCGTCATGCGGAAGGTGCTCAACTGAACCGCGAGATTGAAGAAATGGTCGGGCTGGATCACGCGGAGGTATTCACCCGAGAAGGTGTAGCTCCAACGCTGCCATGGTGCTTTGGGCTTGTACTTGGTATAGTCCACCGACCAACTGCTGCCTCGGTAGTTGGTGAGCTGCCAGAAGCCTAGGTCGTTGGGGTCGAAATGCGGTGAGATCTCGTTGTACTCCGCGCCGTAGGTAAAGGCCCCGCCGGTCTTGCGTAAACCTGCGGTGTAGGCATAACCGTTTGGGTCGTTAAGCCCAAGCCCTTGTTTCTGTGAGTAGCGGAACACACCATTGCCCTGCAAGCTGCGTGCCTTGTTGTTCAGGACGAAGTCCACAGCAGAAGAGTTGGCGTCGTACGTGTTGCCATCGCGGAGCACGTTGGTGTTGATCAGGCTTACGTATCCGTTGTGCGGCAACTGCTGATCGGCCACCACCACGTTGTAGTTCGTGAGTGGATCGGTGAGCACCTCACGGGAATTGCCCAGGCTGTCGGTAATGGTGCCGTACGTGGCGCGTGTAACCGCATTGAGCACGCCGAAGCCCAACCCCTTGGCGCCACGGCCGCTCACTTTGGTTGCGTTGATGAGTTTGCTCACACCAGGGTCATCGGTCACTGTCTCACCATCGCGCACTGCTGCGTACAGATCGCGGCGGCGCCTTGGCACCCCACCGATCCTGCGGCTATAGAAGATGCCTCCGCGTTGGAAGAGTTCCGTGCCTTCTGTGAAGAACTGGCGGTTCTCGTTGAAGTAGACCTCGAAGGGGGAGAGGTTCAAGACCACATTATCGC
>JAEYWT010000090.1 GCA_023428865.1 Bacteroidota bacterium
AGAAGATACTGAAAGCGGCCAGTTGTAGGCCGATGCTTCCACCCAACGCGGCCGTAGCGCTTGCACCCACGCAGCCAATGCCCAGGCAGAGCAGGAAGAAGCCGGGCACGAAGATCTCGAGGATGAAGAGGGCGATGGCCACCGCTGCCCACCAATGCCATTGAAAGAATTCCATGGTTCTAGGTTTCTACTTGGCCGAAGGTAGGCCGATGGGGGAGAACGCCATAGCACGTCTCGTACGAGCGGTGCCTGGCGTGGTGGAGCGGTGCAGCGCTGCCGTATAGCGGCAGAATGCCATCTTTGCGGGAACGCCCCTCCCGGCGCAAGACCCATGCTAAAAGGCAAGACCGTAGCGGTAGTGGTACCGTGTTACAACGAAGAAACGCAGATCGCCACAGTGGTGGAGACCATGCCGGCCTTCGTGGACCGCATCATCATCGTCAATGACTGCAGCCCTGATCGCACCGCCGAAGTGGTGAAGGAATTGATCGCTAAAGATCGCGCCACGGGGCCTCGTATGCGCATTGACCCTTATCGTGTGGAACGCACCCGCTGGAACGAGGCTGAGCTGGTATTGCAGGAGGAAGGTGAGCGTGAAATGGCCCATTACGTACCTAGCGAAGTGGTGAACGACCAGCCCGCCACCGACCGGGTGATCCTGATCAATAACCTGAAGAACGGTGGGGTGGGAGCGGGTATCGCCCGAGGCTACAAATGGTGCAAGGATCACGCGATCGATTGCACAGCCGTTATGGCTGGCGATGGCCAGATGGATCCGAATGAACTGGAGAGCATATGTCTACCGGTGATCGACGATGGCATCGACTATGTGAAAGGCAACCGACTGATCCACCGCAGTGCCTGGTTGGTTATCCCTAAGGTGCGGTTCTTCGGCAATAGCATCCTGAGCATCCTCACCAAACTGGCCAGCGGCTACTGGCGTGTGAGTGACACCCAGACCGGCTACACGGCCATCGGTAACAAGGCCCTCAACGCCATCAAATTGCACCGGATCTACCGCAGCTACGGCATGCCCAACGACATGCTCGTAAAGCTCAACATCGCGCAGTGCACCTTGCGCGAGGTGGAGATCAAACCCGTGTACCGCGTGGGGGAGCAAAGTAAGATGAAGGTGATGAAGGTGATCCCCAGGGTGAGCCGCTTGCTGATCAAGAGCTTCTTCATCCGGCTTTGGCGCAAGTACCTCTTCAAGGACTTCCATCCGCTGTTCATCTTCTACAACTACGCGTTCATCGCGGGGATCGTCACCATCCCGTACGCATACAAGATCGTAAAAGCATTCCTGACCGGAGGCGTGGTGAACACCGAACCCTTGATCGCCTTCCTGTTCCTGGCCACGAGCAGTTTCCAGGCGCTGATCTTCGCCATGTGGATGGACATGCAGGATAACGAGCGGCTGTATAAGTGACCAAGGCATGGCGCTGGGACCCGTATCCATCGTAGTCTCCGTTTACAACGAAGCGGCGGCACTTCCCAGCTTCTGGACCAGCTTACGTCAAGAACTGCTGGCGCTGAAAGCACATCGTTTCGAGGTGGTTTGGGTGAACGATGGTAGTGTCGATGCCAGTGCCGCGATCATTTCCGGCTTCGTGCGCTCGGCGACCGATACGAACATCCGGCACCGACTGTTGGACTTTTCGCGCAACTTCGGACATGAAGCGGCTATGATCGCTGGTATAGACCATGCGGGTGGTGATGTGGTGATATGCATGGATGCCGATGGCCAGCATCCGCCCACACAGATCCCTGTCATGCTGAAGGCCGTTGCCGAAGGGGCGGAGGTAGTGCTGATGGAACGGATCCAACGCGCCGATAACGGGTTCATAAAGAACATGGCGAGCCGCTTGTTCTACAACACTTTGAACCGATTATCAATATTCCGTTTCCAGGAGAATTCTACGGACTTCTTCCTGATCACTCGTCCAGTGATGGATGTCTTACGCGGATCTTTCAGGGAACGCACCCGCTTCATCAGGGGCTTCATACAATCGCTGGGCTTTCAACGCGCCGTACTTCCGTTCGATGCGCCGGCTCGGCAACATGGCAGCAGCAATTACTCCTTCGGTAAGTTGTTCAAGCTGGGTGTGGATGCGGTCTTCGCGTTCTCGAACAAACCATTGCGACTGGCAGTGTTCTTCTCGCTCGGCTTCGTACTGCTTTCCATGTTCTTCATCGGCTACAGCTTGTCCCAGTTCATCACCACAAGCACGGTGCCTTCGGGTTACACCACCATTGTGATCTTCCTCTCGGTCTCGTTCTCGTTGTTGTTCATCACCCTTACGGTTTTCGCGTTGTACTTCGAGAAGATGATCCATGAAACGCGACGTAGACCGATCTACATCGTACGCCGATCGGAAGGGCCTGCACCATGGTGATCCTTGCCATTCAACGGTTCTTGGACTGGGCGGCATCACTGCGAGGGCGTAAACAGTTCATTCTGGCACTTGTCATTTGGAATGTACTGCTTTTCGCTTGGGCTTCCTTCAAGCCGCTAACGGGTTCCATACAAGCGCGCCGTGATGCTTCTGGCTTTAGTCATGATCTGGCCCAGCGCTTCCATTACTTCCACTTCTATACCGGCCATTTTCCGTTGGTCACATTACAGGATAGTGTGGAATTCAGCAAGGCGGGAGCGGAGCTTCAGATCGCTGAACACGGTACCGACCTGGCCATGGAGCACAAGCATTGGTCACGTCTGGGAGAGCATGCACGTATTTGGGCCTACCTGCCTCATGCTTGGTTGACCGGGAGCGCCGAGTCGCCTTCCATTCGGCTTTTCAATGTCCTTTTCTTCCTGAGTGGTTCCCTTGTGCTCTTCCTCGGTCTGTGCAATGCCGATCTGCAACGCGCGGGCGTTGTGTTCGTTGGGTTGATCAACCTGACCCCCTTTTTCTGGTACGAAGTGCATTCACGGGAGAACATCTTCGGCCTTCAGGCATCGCTGTACATGATCGTTACCGGTTTGTTGGTGGCGGGTATTGTGAAGCGGACCAGCCCGATCCGGTGGTGTGTTTCCTTGGCCATTGGTGCTGCTGCCATCGCGTTCGGTGCGGAGTTGCGTAATGAAGTGGTCAGTGTCATGGCCTGCTTGTTGGCCATGGTACTCTTCTCCGACCGGGCCTGGTGGATGAAAGGGCTTGGAATAGCGGTAGCCGTCCTCGTTCTCATCGGTGGACGTGGTTTGATCCGTGCGCAATTCGATCGATCTTGGGATGAAGCGTATGCATTGGTGGTGAAGCACGGTGGTCACCCCTATACCGGTTATCGCATCCCGGGGCATAAATTCTGGCATCCCATGTTCTGTGGCCTTGGTGATTTCGGGTCGGACAAGGGCTATGCTTGGGATGATCGCGTGGCCTACCACTACGCTACCCCGATCCTGAACGAGCGCTACGCCATGGATCTGCGCTACAGCGGGGCTTATCATACCGATAATTACTACGACGCGGACAGCCTGTACTACGTGAAGTTCGATGAGATCCAGGAGTACGAGGACCTGATGAAGGAAAAGGTGACAGCTGATATTTCAGCAGACCCGGCCTGGTACTTGGGCATACTTCTACAACGGGTCCTACGAACGTTAACGGTCACGCTTCCATTCAAATTCGCGGGTTGGCTGCTTTTCCCGGCCGTGTGGCTAGCCTGGCGGCGAAAGGCTTTCGTTCATCTTATCCTGATCACTGCGTCCCTTCCATTGTCCGCCACACCAATTCTGATCCATAGCGGCTATGGGGCCACCTATGTGTCACTTTTCGCCTACCCGGTAGTGGTCTATCTTCTGCTTTCGGCCATGGATGGTATGGCTAAAAAACCGCGCACAGTGGCTTGAACCGTTGCAGGCGGCTGCTCCGGATATCTTTGCCGCCCATGTGTGGCATATTCGGTATCCTAGCCAAGGCTGAAGCGGGCATCTCGCAGCCGCTGGCAGAGAACATCATTCGTGAGCTTTTCATCCTAAGCGAAACACGGGGGAAGGAAAGCAGCGGTATTGCGGTACGGAGTGCCGTTGATCGAACCATCCACGTTACGAAGGATGATGTGCCCGCGAGCGAACTGATTGCTTCATCAGAATACAGGACATTCCTGAAAAAGGCGCTGGAGCCTGCATTCGCCAACGGACAGAGGGAACTCGCGGTGATCGCACACAGCCGTTTGGTTACCAATGGCACGCAAGAACACAACTTCAATAATCAGCCGTGCGTCAAGGATGGGATGGTGATGGTCCACAACGGCATCGTTACCAACGTGGATGAGCTCTGGGCCAAATACGCCGGGCGCATTGAGCGGAACTACGAGGTGGACACCGAGGTGCTTGCTGCGTTGTTCCGCATGTTCCTAAAGGAGGGGCATGGTGCCGTGGAGGCGATCCAAAAGGTGTTCCGTGAAATGGAAGGAGCTGCTAGCGTTGCCATCCTGATCAACGATACGCAGCAGGTCTTGTTGGCCACGAACACCGGTTCGATGTACTTCATCGAGGATCCCGCGGGTAGCTTGGTATTCGCTAGCGAGGAATATATCGCACGCACGTTCACCAGCCGCGAAGGGGTGAAGGAACGTTATGCCGGTCTCCCCGCGCAGTGGCTAAAGCCCTTCACCGGTAAACTGATTGATCTTGAAAGCTGGGCCACCACCGATCTCGGCCTGAAGAACGCTGCGTCGGGCCCAGTATTGAAGACCATCGCACCGTTCGCGATCACCGATCATTCTTCAGGAACAAATGTCCATACTGCGCCAGCGGTCGCCTCCAGCGGTGAGGGCCGTTTGCGTGAGCTGATCGAATTTCCCGAGGAGGTGATGCGCACCATTCGGCGTTGCACCAAGTGCCTGTTACCTGAAACGTTCCCGTACATCCGCTACGACGGAAAGGGCGTTTGCAACTACTGCCACAGCTATAAGCCGAAGGGCCTGACGGTGGACAAACGACCTGCATTCGAGGAAGTATTGAAGAAGTATCGCCGCGACGATGGCAAGCAGGATTGCATCGTGGCCTTCAGCGGTGGGCGCGACAGTAGCTATGGCCTCCATTTGCTGGTGAAGGAATTCGGCATGAAGCCGCTCACCTTCACCTACGACTGGGGGTTGGTAACGGACCTTGCCAGGCGGAACATCGCGCGGATGACCGGCAAACTGGGCGTGGAGAACATCCTGATCAGTGCCGACATCAAGATGAAACGCCGCAATGTGCGGTTGAACATGGAGGCCTGGTTGAAGCAACCACGGTTGGGGATGATCCCCTTGTTCATGGCCGGCGACAAGCACTTCTTCGTGCATGTGAACAATATCCGGCGGCAAACAGGCATCCATTGCGATATCTGGATGGAGAACAAGTTGGAGAACACCGACTTCAAGGCTGGTTTCGCTGGCATCAAACCCAACTTCGACAAGGAGCGGATCGATAAGCAGAGCACGCTGGCCAAGTTGCAGATGCCGTTGTACTACATGCGCAACTTCGCGGCTAACCCTGGTTACTTGAACGCCAGTCTGCCCGATACCTACAGCGCTTTCAAGGCCTATTACACGGAGCCACGTGAGGTTTACCTGTTGTTGTTCGATTATATACCTTGGCAGGAAGAAGCGTTGGAACGCACCTTGAAGGACGAGTACAACTGGGAGATCTCGCCAGACACTACGAGCACCTGGCGTATCGGCGATGGTACGGCCGCCTTCTACAACTATGTCTATGGTCTGGTGGCGGGCTTCACTGAATTCGATACCTTCCGCAGCAACCAGATCCGTGAAGGCATGATCACTCGGGAGGTGGCACTGGCCCATGTGCTGCGGGAGAACCGCCCGCGCTTCGAGAGCATGGTGTGGTACTTCGAGACCATCGGTGTGGATATGGAGCGGGCGCTGAAGGCGATCAACAAGATGCCACGGATGTATCAACAGCAGGGGCGGGTATGACCGAAGTCCTTCATTTTGCCGGACTTTTCCTCCTTACCAACATAGGTGGTGGTGCCGTGGTGGCAGCTTTCCTTCTGGGCCGGAATGATCACCTGCGCTTGCCGGCATGGCCACTGGTGCTTGTGGGTTTCGGACTCGGGCCATTCATCATCAGCTTGTTGTTGTACTATGCGTTGGTCCTATGGCCTGGGCTGCCGACACCGGTGTTGGCCACGCTGCCGTTATTGATCTTCTGTGTAGTCGCCTTTGTGGCCAGAGGTTGGAAGCGACTATGGGAGATGTTCTGCGGACTGCCAGCTCTGTTCGTGCGGGACCGAACGCTTTGGTGGCTAGCATTAGGCTCGGTCCTTCTGCTGGTGGTGGCGTTGGTCATGCTCATCTTTCAGCCGCTTGTCTATCACGATGCGCTGGAGTACGCCATGCAGGGCCAAGTCTTCCTGCGTGACCGTGCCATCGTGTACCAGCGCCATCACTACGATGCCTTGTCGGGCTTCTATTATGTGGGCCTGCACGGTTTTTCGTTCCCCCTGCTGTTCACTTGGGAAGGCTTTGCCGGTGATCTTCTGAACGTGGAGGGGGACCTCTGGACACGGTCGATCACATCGTGGTACACCTGGCTTTTGGTGCTGTTCACCTGGTCGTTGGCGCGCCGTATCCATGAGGCTGCTGCGTTGACCACCGGGTTCGCCATGACCGCTCCGCTCGGGTTCATGCTTCTACTAACGATCTATCATTTGGATAGCTACCGGCTGTTCTTCTTCGGCGCCTCGGTGGCCGCATTCGTGGCATTGCTGAAGGCACCATCCAGTTCGCGCGCATGGCTATTCGGTGTACTGTGCGGCGCACAGGCCTTCATCCATAGTATTGGGGCCATTTTGGGCGGAGCCTTGTGGTTCCTAGTGGTGCTCATGCTTCCGGTGCCCTGGTCGCAACGGTTACGGTGGTGTGGATCTGCTGCGGTGGCCATCTTGTTCATGGGTGGCATCCACTACTTATTGGATACGTTCATCGGCACGGGATGGATCTTCCAGGATATCATCTGGTTCTGACACATGGCACAGCAGTGGACTCCCCGGATCGCTTGGGCCGCACTTGCGGTAGTGATGATCTATTCGGGGATCTATCACCAGTACTTGATGCCGGTGACTCCCGATGGGCTTGACGCCGCCATGTGGTCCCGCGGGATCGGTACCCCGTTGTTGCTATGGTTGAACGGTTACCTGGGCGTCTTCCTCGACCTGCAGTTCATGGGGCCTGTTGGGGTGCTTGCCCTTCCACTATCGATCGTAGGTCTATGGCATTGGCGGCGTTTGGTGCGGTGGCAGCAGGCACTGCTGGTTTTCGTGTGGATGGCTGCCTTGATAATCGGGGTATTCGGTGGATTCAACTACCGGTATGCACTGACCATGCAACCACTGCTGGTGGTGCTGGTGGTAGGTGCGGCTTGGCGCTTGCTACAAGGACGACAGCGTACATTCTATTTCGTGGGCCTGGTTGTGGCGAGCATTACGAACACTGTGCTTTCTCTTGAGCACCGGCAAAGGACCTGGTGTGCCGATCCGGACTATGAGATCAAAAAAACAAGGGAACATTCGTACTTCGATCAGTTGGATAG
>JAEYWT010000151.1 GCA_023428865.1 Bacteroidota bacterium
TGGATGGGGTCGGCCTCGATGAAGGCGGGCTGGGCGTAGCGCTCGTAGGCTTCGTTCAGCAGATGGCCAAGTGCTGCTTGCTTCACGGCTTCTGCATGCCTGCTCGAATGTTCAACGCCGCCAGTTCAACGGTCTCCAAAATGCGTTTGGTCCGCGTTACTTCCGTCTTGGCGCTACCGATGCGGTAGAGGATGAATTTGCGCGCACTGGGCGGAAAGGCGTCGAAGTGCTTCTTCGCGGCCTTGTTCTTCGCTAGCGCTTTCACCAGGTCAGCCGGCATTTCCAAAGCTTCCACGGCATCGTGCGAGGTCCATGAACCGTTGGCCTTGGCCACTTCAATGGCCTTCAACCCCGCTGCGGTCATGCGCTTCTCCGCGATCAGGCGTTCCACGCGCGCTTTGTTCACCTTGCTCCAGATGCTCTTCGGCTTGCGCGGGCATACCAGGATCATGGAGCGTTCGTGGTCCAGCGGACGGGCGGTGGCATCGATCCAGCCGAAGCAGAGGGCTTCTTCGGCGATGGCGTCGTAGCCCATGTATTTGTCCGTGCGGATCTTCTTCCAACGGATCAACCAAATGCCTTCGGACCGCGTGTGGTTCTTCTTCAGCCATGCCCGCCACTCGGCACGACTGGCCACCTCCACCTGCTGGAGCGTGTCGAGTTTGTTGGCCATGGTTCAGCGTCCCATGCCCGGCATGGTCGGCAGTTCCATCACCTGGTAGCCGTCCAGCGAGAACACCTGCTCATCCACCTTGCCCACGTTGAGGTCGCGGATGAAGGAGTGCATGCGCTCTTTGCCATCGGTCGAGGTCCATTCGTACTCCAAGGGGAAACCGTGGATGCCCGCTATGGCATCATCATGGAAGTTGCTGCCACCGCGCTGCATGTCGCGCATGAAGAGTTCGAACGGCACTTCGATGTCCTGCGCCATCCAACCGATCCAGGTGCCGTCTTCGCTCTTGGCGATCAACTTCTTGCAGAGGTGGCCATCGATGGTCTTGGTCTCATCGGTCACCTGCACATCGGCGGCGTTGGTGTTCTTCTCCTCCTCGGTGCCGATCACCTTCATCTTGCGCGTCTTCATGGCCATTTTGTTGCCCTTGCCATCGTCCACCAACATGTATTGCCACTTCTCCTTTTGATCGATGATCATGCGCATCTGCTCCTTCATGCCGGGCACCGTGGTGTGGAAGGCGATCTTCTCGGCGCTGCTGCTGATGGAGACGTTCGCCGGACTCTGCTTCTGTTCCTTGCCGTTCTCGTAGATGTGCATCTCCATGTTGAAGCTGCCTACGAAGACGTTGGGCATGAACGGATCCGTATCGGGCACCATTTGTATGCCACCACCCTGTTGTTGAAGGATGGCGTTCATATCGAACTGTGCGGTGGCGGTGCCGCTAAGCAGGAGCGTGGCGGCGGTGAGCGAGAGGAGCTTGCGTGACATGGACTTCTAGGGTTGGGGCTAACTTACAATGATCGGCGCACCTAGCGATCTAGCTTCTCCGTTCCGACCACTTCGTAGGCCGAAAGATCCACGCGGGGTGGGCTTGCCGGACCGGGTTCGTACCGCAATACTTCCAGTTGCAGCAACGGTTCCATGGCGAAGCGGAACACCACATGATCACCGAACATGAACAGAAATCGGAAGGCTTTTAGCGGTCCTTCGTTCAGCGGTATCCACGCGGGGCCATCGGCGAACGGGGTTCGGTCGATAGCATCCACGGTCCACAGCTCCATGGTGGTGCCATCCTCCACCAGTTCGTAGCGCGTGCAGGTTTCACCGGCGATGCGTTCACGCTCCATCGACTGCTTCAACGGTAGTTCCTGGAATTCGCGGATGGCGCCGGGTTCGCGCAGCCTGTCCACCAGCAATACGTTCTTGAGGTCGCTCACCACGGCTTTGCGGCCCATGGCATTGGCCACCACAGCGCAGTTGGCTTCGATGTCCGCGAACCACGTGGTGTGTGGTATACCACGGATCAGTTCCAGCTGCATCACACCACGTGTGCTGTCCTGCCAGGCGCTCAAGTAGAGTTGCTGCCGAATGCCGTCCGGTGTGTGGATGGTGAGCTGCGCGGTGTAGCTCCCGATGAAGCTGTTATGCTTCACCGGGCCGCGTATGATCACCGGCAGGCTCGTGGTGCTGCCTTCGGCGAAGCTGGGACGCATCCAATCCGGTAGGGCGAGCGGTTGTGCTACGGCATGGAGCGAAAGCACTACAGCGAACAGGAGCGGGATGGATCGCATGGTGATCACGGTGTTCGCGGGCCGCTGGTGAAGAAGGCTACTCGTGCGAAGAGTGCAGCGAAGACCGAATAACATATGGCCAGTGTGGTGTAGAACCATGTGGGTTGGAATTGTGCGGCCACCTTCAGCAACGCCAGCCCACCTATGGTGAAATGGACCAGGTTGCCCATGGCCAACGGGCGCCCATAGATGCCGCCCATCACGGCTCCTTTGGACATCCAATTCAGCAACGCAAAGCCGCAAAGCGCCGCACCGAGCAGTTGCCCCACGAAGGCTTGTTGGGCCGTTGCCGTAGCCAGTATCTCCTGCGAAGCGAAAGTGAGCGCAAGGCCGAGAAGCGCAAGGAAAAGTGCGCTCGTGGTCAAGAGTGTTCTGGACCTCATGGGTCTGGCTGGGCTTTTGTCAACGTGGCACGGTGATCTCGTTGCCTTTCTTGAATTCCTCCATCGGTGGTTCAGGTACCGCTACGTCATGTATGTCATCCATGGTGATCACCCGTTCGCGTATCCGTTGTTCCTCGTACTCCCTGCGCTCTTTCTCGTGATCGCGGAAACGTTCGTCCAGCACCCGGTAGTTGCTCAGGTCCATCGCTGGTGGTGGCACTTTGCCGGGCTTGAAGCTGGTGAGGGTGGTGCCCATGATGGCGTACGGCATGGGATGGTCCCGCAGGCCGTACATGAACACCTCGCGGAAGTGTTTCTCATGCCGGGCCTGGATGTAGCGTGGTTCCATCCAACGAGCCATATCGAGCACCGGGTTCGGTTCATCGTGTTGGGGGATCCACACGGCGCCGTGGTTGTATTCCATGGTGCGGTACACTTGGCAATGCTTGCCTAGGATCTCACGGGAATAGTCGCCGGGAGCAAGGGAGACCGCGATCCCGTTGACCAGCTCCGGCATGCCCACTTCCGCTAGGGTGCCGATGTAGAGCTTGGGCACCACATAGCTATGCCCTTCGTTGTACGCAGCCACAGCAACGTCGTGATCGAGATCCACCAGGTACAGCGCGATGCCCTTCTCGTGCGGCACATCGGCGGTGATCACCGCGCGGCGCTCGTCGGCCCAGTAGGTGTAGGTGCCGATCTGTTCAACGGTGTCGCGCCGTTCATCGATCAAGAGGCTCTTGGTCTGCAACGTGAAGGTGCCCACGAAGCGGTTGTCGGGGAAACCGCGGTCTACGGCGGCTGGTGTGGCGTCCACCAACTGCGCCACGGGCGGCAGGCGGTTGATGCGTTCGCGCATCCACTGCGGTAAGCGACCCAGCCGCATGTTGTTGGTGTAGAGGAAGCGCTC
>JAEYWT010000272.1 GCA_023428865.1 Bacteroidota bacterium
AAGATATCCTGCGCCAGTTGCTTACCGATATCCCTGGCCAATTGTTCCTCTACGGCGGTGATGTCCTGCGAGCTGTCATAATCCGCGAAACGCGCCACCGAGAACTCCTTGTTCTTCTTGGCGTCCAGCGTGTTCACGTAGGTGATCTTCACGGTCATCGTCAGGCGGTTCAATGCAGCGGTCTCGTTCGCTTGGATACTTACCGGTTGCACATCGTAGCCCACCAAGGCGCCACTGTACTGTACATCGCCTTCGCTCTGCTTCAACTTCAAGGGCGTCTGTGCCAGCAGCAGATCTCGAACGCTTTCGGTCAGCACCTGTGCGCTCAGTGGCGTGGCCAGCGGTGCCCGGGCTTCGATCAGGTCCACGCTCATCGTACGCGCATCGCCCACATCTCCTCCGGTGAAGGAATAGTTCACGCGGCATCCCGTTGTGAAAAGGAGCAGCAGGCAATACGCAACTGGCAGCCAACGCCCCGAAAGCGCTGCCAACGGCCAACTACGAGCTACCAACTGCGAACTCCTCACTGTATATCGTATTCCTTGATCTTCCGGTACAACGTCCGCTCGCTGATGCCCAACTCCGCAGCGGCGTTCTTCCGCTTGTTGCGGTGCTTGGCCAGCGCCTTCTTGATCATCTCCTTCTCCTTGTCCTGCAGGCTCAGGCTTTCCTCAACCTCGGTGTGCTCCACATCCTCATCATCCGGGTCGTTGTGGGGTATGATGCTTACCGTTCCTGGAACAGGCATGGCCTTGGGCATGTACAACGGCTCTTCACGATACACCGGCGCTATGGGAGCGGCCATAGGCTGTCCTCCGGTGATGGCTTTGACCTGCTCCTTCAGCGCGTTCAAGTCGTTCTTCATGTCGAAGAGGAACTTGAAGATCAGTTCCCGTTCGTTGATGCTGTCGGTGCTTGTTCCCCCGCTCGCAGCTCCGGTGGGCACAAGCGCCGTGCTTTGGTCCGGCAGGTATTGCCGCAAGGTCTTCGCATCCACCTCGCGCGTCTGTTCGATCACGCTCATCTGCTCCACGATGTTGCGCAGCTGACGCACATTGCCGGGCCAGCGGTAAGCCGTAAGCGCCTGTAAGGCTTCATCGCGAAGCACCAAGGGGGGAGCCTTGTATTTCGTGGCGGCTTCCTGCGCGAAGAAGCGGAAGAGCAGGTGGATGTCTTCCTTGCGATCGCGCAGTGGTGGCACCTGGATGGGTACCGTGTTGAGGCGGTAGTACAGGTCCTCGCGGAAGGTGCCTCGGGAAATGGCCTGCAACATCTGCACGTTGGTGGCGGCTACCACGCGTACGTTGGTCTTCTGCGCTTTGCTGCTCCCTACACGGATGAATTCACCCGTCTCCAACACGCGCAACAAGCGCACCTGCGTCGTCAGGGGCAGTTCACCCACTTCATCCAGGAAGATGGTGCCACCGTTCGCTACTTCGAAGTAGCCCTTGCGTGCCTCGTGCGCTCCGGTGAAGGATCCTTTCTCGTGACCGAACAGTTCACTGTCTATCGTCCCTTCTGGTATGGCGCCGCAGTTCACCGCGATGTAAGGGCCATGTTTCCGTGCACTGTACGCATGTACGATCTGCGGTAGCACCTCCTTGCCGCTTCCACTTTCTCCTTGGATCAATACGCTTAGATCCGTGGGTGCGACTTGCGCAGCGATCTCGATGGCACGGTCCAACCCCGGCGAGTTGCCGATGATGCCGAACCGTTGTTTGATGGGCTGTACGTTCATGCCGTTGCTGCTTCTTTCATTACGATGGAATGGATGCTGCCCTTGAGACTTCCGGGTGTGGCACTCTCGATCCGTGCATGTACGAAGGTGCCGGGCTTCAACTCCACACCGTCGGCATAACGCGGCAGGATCACCACGCTGTTCTGCGAGTTGCGGCCGTACACGTGGTCCGCGCTGCGTTTGCTTACACCTTCCACCAGCACTTCGTGCTGTTGACCTACATAGCCGAGCATCCGCTCCGCGCTGGCCGCTTTCTGGGTCTCGATGATCTCCGCCAGTCGACGACCTTTTACTTCTTCAGCGACATCGTCCGGATACTTGCGCGCGGCCAGGGTCTTGGGCCGTTCGCTGTATTTGAACATGAAGGCCATGTCGTATTTCACTTCGCGGATCAACGCTAACGTGGCTTCATGGTCTTCTTCTGTTTCCCCACAGAAACCCGCGATGATGTCCGTGCTGATCGCACAATCCGGCATGTGCCTGCGGATGCTCGCCATACGCTCGAGGTACCAAGCCCTATCGTAACCGCGGTTCATGCGCTTCAGTACGTCACTGCTTCCGCTCTGCACCGGCAGATGGATGTATTTGCAGATGTTATCGTATCGCGCCATCACCGCCAGCACTTTGTCCGTCATGTCCTTCGGATGGCTCGTGCTGTAACGGATGCGCAGGGTGGGGCATGCTAATGCTACCAGCTCGAGCAAGTCGGCGAAGTCGGTGGTTGGCAGTTGCTGGGGTGGATCAACTGCCAACTGCCCACTGCCAACGGCCGCCTGTGCGCCAGCTTCGCGTGGGGTCCATTTATAGCTATCCACATTCTGCCCCAACAACGTCACTTCCTTATACCCATCGCGCACCAGCTGCTCGCATTCGCGCACGATGCTCGCGGCATCCCTGCTGCGCTCACGGCCCCGGGTGAAAGGCACTACACAGAACGCGCACATGTTGTCGCAGCCCCGCATGATGGTGACGAAGGCCGTTACACCGTTCGTGTCCAAGCGCACCGGCTCGATCTCGCCATAGGTCTCTTCGCGACTCAGCAGCACGTTCACCGCTTTCTGGCCGGTGCCCACTTTCTCCAGCAGGTCGGGTAGGGTGCGATAGGCATCGGGGCCCACCACCAGATCCACCACCTTCTTCTTCTCCAGCAGGTCTTCGCGCATGCGTTCGGCCATGCAGCCGAGCACGCCCACCTTCAAGCCCTTGTTGCGGGCTTTCAGGTTGTTCATCTCGTTGATGCGTTGCAGCACCGTGTACTCCGCTTTTTCGCGGATGCTGCACGTGTTCAATAACACCAGGTCGGCTTCCTCGGCGCTCTTCACCGGGGTGTAACCGTCCTTTGCCAGTATGCTCGCCACGACCTCGCTGTCGCTCACGTTCATCTGGCAGCCGTAGCTCTCGATGTAGACCTTCTTCTGCACGGGTTCCGGTAAGGGGCGCAAAGGTACCGGATCCCAGAGTAACCTGACATCGTGGCAGAGTATGGCCGGTCGGGCTACTGGGTGAGCGGTCGTACACCCATTCACCTCTTCCCGATGAACTCCAAGCTCACCGAGTTGATGCAGTAACGCAGCCCGGTCGGCTTCGGTCCATCCTCGAACACATGGCCCAAGTGGGCGCCGCAACGTCCGCAGGTGGTTTCGGTGCGCACCATGCCGAAGGTGCGGTCCTCATGGTAGTGGATCGCATCTTTCCGCTCCGGCTGGAAGAAGCTCGGCCAACCACAGCTACTGGCGAATTTGCTGTCCGCTTGGAACAACACATTCCCGCACACCGCGCACGCATAGGTGCCGATGCCGTCGAACTCCCAGTACTTTCCGGTGAAGGCACGCTCGGTTCCCTTCTCGAAGGCGATGTAGTACAGATCGGCTGGCAGCAACTTCTTCCACTCGCTAAGCGGCACATCCAGTTTCGTGGTGTCCGTGTGTGAATAGTAGGGATTGCCGCTGTGGTCGTATTGGCTCATGTTCTCCATGGTCGGGGTTTGTGGGCTGCCCTGCTGGCCGGTGCTTTCGCTGCACCCGGCCAGTAGAAAGGTGGCGCCAAGTAATATGGTATGGATCCGGTGCATGGTCGTTCTGTTCTGCTGCTGGGTTGGTCGCATCCGGACCGTTCGCCTGACAAAGGTCGGACCAGAACAACCCGACCGCTTCCCCAGTTCATCCTCCCCCTTGTTTCCGTGTTGAAAATTTCCTTCCCCTTTAGGGGAAGTACGAAAAGGGATCACGGCCACATGTCGGGAAGCCGGTCCACAACCCTTTCTTTGCCGCCCTGTTCACCCACCTTGGGGAAATAATGTTCTAGAAGGAATGGCGAAGAAGAGCGGAGAATTGGTGATCGTGGAGTCACCGGCCAAAGCGAAGACCATCGAGAAATACCTCGGCGATGGCTTTACCGTACTAAGCAGCTATGGCCACGTGCGCGACCTGCCCGAACGCGATCTGAGCGTTGATGTGGAGAATGGGTTCGAACCCACCTACATCATCCCCGACGATAAGAAGGACCGCCTCAAACAACTCCAGAAGGAAGCCGACAAGGCATCCACCGTTTGGCTCGCGACTGATGAAGACCGCGAGGGAGAAGCCATCAGCTGGCACCTGAAAGAGGCCCTGAAACTGCCCGATAGCAAGGTGAAACGCATCACCTTCAATGAGATCACCAAGAAGGCCATACTCGAAGCCATCGAGAATCCACGCCAGATCGATGTCCACTTGGTAGATGCCCAGCAGGCCCGCCGCGTGCTGGATCGGTTGGTGGGCTACGAACTCAGCCCCGTGCTGTGGCGCAAGGTGAAGCCGAGCCTCAGCGCGGGTCGCGTGCAAAGCGTCGCCGTCCGCATCATCGTGGAGCGCGAACGCGAGATCCTCGACTTCAACAGCAAGAGCGCTTTCCGCATCACGGCGATCTTCACCACGGGCACTGGTGCTTCGGTGAAGGCCGAATTGCCGGCGCGTTTCGCCACCGAAGCAGAGGCCATGGAGTTCCTGCAAGGCTGCCTCGACGCGTCCTTCACGGTGAATGCCGTGGAGAAGAAACCCGGCAAACGCACACCCGCCGCACCCTTCACCACCTCAACCCTTCAACAGGAAGCCAGCCGCAAGCTCGGCTACGGGGTGGATCGCACCATGCGCATCGCCCAAGGCCTGTACGAGCAAGGGCACATCACCTACATGCGTACCGATTCGGTCAACCTGAGCGAAGGCGCCATTGCAGCCGCCGAAGCACAGATCAGCACCCAATACGGCCCGCGTTACAGCAAACCACGCCGCTACACCAGCAAGAGCAAAGGCGCCCAGGAAGCGCACGAAGCCATACGCCCGGCGGATATGATGGTGCGCAACGCCGGTGCCGACCGCGATGCCGAGCGCCTCTACGACCTCATCTGGAAACGCACCCTCGCCAGCCAGATGGCCGATGCCGAACTGGAGAAGACCGTGGTGGACATCGCCATCAGCTCACGTCCTGAGTCCCTCAAGGCATCCGGTGAAGTGATCCTCTTCGACGGCTTCCTCAAGGTCTACATGGAAGGCAAGGACGATGAGGATAGCGATGAGCAGGAAGGCCTGCTGCCCGATATGAAGCAGGGGGAGAACCTCGGTCTGCGCGAAATGGTCGCCACCGAGCGTTTCGATCGCCCTGCCCCGCGCTATACCGAAGCCAGCCTGGTGAAGAAGCTCGAAGAACTCGGCATCGGTCGCCCGAGTACCTACGCGGCTACCATCAGCACCGTTCAGAAGAAGAACTATGTGGTGAAGGAGGATCGTGAAGGTACCAAACGCGCCTATCGTATCCTCACCTTGGCGGATAATGCCATCAGTGATGTCACCGCCACGGAGAACGCTGGTGCCGAAAAACAAAAACTCTTTCCGACCGATATCGGCATGGTGGTGAATGACTTCCTCGTGGAGCATTTCCCCACCGTGGTAGACCTCAACTTCACCGCCAAGGTGGAGGAGGAGTTCGATGTGATCGCAGAAGGCAAGGAGAACTGGCGCGAAATGCTCGCCCGTTTCTACAAGCCTTTCCATGAAACGATCGGCACCGTGCAAGAGACCGCCGAACGCGCCACAGGTTCGCGTGAGTTGGGTATCGATCCGGCCAGTGGCAAACCCATCATCGCACGTATCGGTCGCTTCGGACCCATGATCCAGATCGGTACCGTGGATGATGAGGAGAAGCCGCGTTTCGCTAGCCTACGCAAGGATCAGAGCATTCAGTCCATCACCCTACAGGAAGCGCTCGACCTCTTCAAGCTACCTCGCACCTTGGGCGAACGCGATGGCGAGATCGTCTCCGTGGGTATCGGTCGTTTCGGGCCATATGTGCGCTTGGGTGCCACCTACGCCAGCCTAACCCCGGAAGATGACCCGCTGGAGATCGACCTGCGCCGCGCTGTGGAACTGGTGGACCTTAAGAAAGCGGCCAACGCCACCCGCGACCTCGGCGAGTACAAAGGCGAACAGATCGTACAAGGCCGCGGCCGTTTCGGTCCCTTCGTGAAATACGGTAAGACCTATGCGAACATCCCCAAAGCCGAGGATCCCGCTACGGTCACCTTCGAACGTGCCGTGGAATTGGTGGAAGCCAAACTCGCCGGCGCCCGCCAGAACATCCTTAAGGAATTCGAGGGCTCCGAGATACAGGTGTTGGCTGGCCGCTATGGTCCCTACATCACCGATGGCAACAAGAACGCCAACGTGCCCAAGGAGAAGGCGCCCGAAGAAGTGACCTTGGAGGAAGCCACCGCGCTACTGGCTGCCGCACCCGAACGCAAAGGCGGCAAAAAGGGTCGCCGAGGTGCCACCAAGAGCGCACCAGCCAAAAAAGCCGCGAAGAAGGCAGCACCCAAGAAGGCTGCGAAAAAGGCCCCCAAGGCCTGATATCGTTTCGGTGCACACCGGTAGCGTCGACCCACTGGGTCGAC
>JAEYWT010000237.1 GCA_023428865.1 Bacteroidota bacterium
TGGCATACGCGCGCTGGTCGTAGGTGGTATCGCCAAGGGTGCGGGTCCAAAGGGTATCGCCATCCAGATCAATGGCCACCAAGTAGGCATGGTACGGTCTGCGTTGGCTGGAAATGTCGAAGGTGCCGTAGGAATTGGTCCAACCGGCGATCAAGAATTCACCACTGCCCAAGCTGACCGCCGCTCGCCCGACGTCCTGTGCATTCCCGCCGAGCGAGCTATTCCAGATCGCGTTACCATCCAGATCCAAACGGATCAACAGGATATCATCATGGCCACTGAAGGTGCGTTGTCTACCGGTCACCAGTATTGAATTCCCCTCCACGGCCACCGCGTAAGCCTCTGCATCTGGACCGCTGGGGCCGTAATAGGTCCATGTGATCTCGCCAGAAGCAGAACAACGAAGTACAAAGGGGCGGTGACCACCATTCTGGGCATCCAGGCCACATAGGACCGCGCCTCCATCGGCGAGTGCGGTGCCACCGAATAGCTGTTGTGGTCCGGGTAGCTCTGGTTGAAGCATCCACAGGACTTCACCCGCGGTGTTCATGTGCAGTATGAGCGCATCGTGCCCACGTGGTGCATCGTACAAGGAACTGCCAACAACAAAGGCTGAACCATCGGGGGCATTCACTACTTGTTGCAGGAATGAATTGGCCGGCACAGCGAGGTCGACCAGACCGACTGCCCCGCCTGTAGCGTTGGTGGTAAGAAGCTTGGCGTTGTAACCCTCGTGTACGGACGAGTGGTCTCGAACAACTACCTGAAAGCCAGTGGGCATGGCCCATGCGCCCACACCATCCTGCGCACCAAGACCGCCCAAGGTCTGGGTGAAGCTTTGCGCCTCACACGCCAGTGCCCCAAGGAAAATACTCGCTTGGACGGCGGACTTCAGCAGGATGGTCTGGCGTGGCGAGGACATGGGTTCATCGGATATGATCGCAAGTTGACGCTTAAGGCTAGTTTCGCGGCATGCGTGGTGGCAAAGGCATCAACCCGTTCCTGTTCATTTGGGGAGGTTACACAGTATTGCTAGGCACCGCCGTACTCAGCACGGAACAGTTGGAACTTCATCGTGCCATGCACGGTTTCACCGGACCTGCGTTGGATGGTTTCTTCAGTTGGTTCACCCATATCGGCGATGGGTGGGTACCGACCGCACTTGCGTTGTCGATCCTCTTCATACGAGACTTGCGATCGTTCATGATGCTGGCGTTGAGCTGCGGCCTTAGTGCTTTGGTGACCCAATCACTCAAACACACGGTCGATCATGATCGCCCGTTCATGTTCAAGGATCAGCTAGGCGATATGCACTGGGTGGAAGGGCTGGAGTTGCACCACCACCTGAGTTTTCCCAGTGGCCACGCAACGGCGGCATTCAGTATGTGTTTTGCCCTCGCCGTACTCTTGGACAAGAAGGTTTGGGGCTATGCCTTCGGTCTATTCGCCATCCTACTCGCCTACAGCAGGGTGTACCTGTCCCAACATTTCAGCGAAGACATCCTTTTCGGAGGTGCTATCGGAACACTCACCTCATTGGTGGTATACCACTGGCTGTATCGCAGCACCTTCAGCCAACGCACGTGGTTGGATAGAAAGCTGCTTACTTGAAATAGAACCGGACACCGATGGCACCATCGAAGTCAGCGGAGGTTCCCGGCAAAAGATCCAGGGCTGGCGCTACTTCTAGGAAAACATCCAAGGGAGCGCCCTCGATCGCATAGGTAAGGCCAACGGGTATGCGGATCCCGAGGCGTACGTGGCTCGCACGATCGTTGTAGTAGTAATAACGACCTCGGTTCCAGTACCGGCCACCGCTCCAGGAGCGCAAACGGATGCCAGGACCGTAATGGAGCATCAGCTTACCCGAATTCACATTGAAAAGGCTCGAGTTGTGGAAGAGGTAATCAGCGTGGGCATGCAGGTAACCACCACCGCCCAAACCCCAAGCGAGACCGAATGCCAAAGCACGATCGCCGCCGGTCCACAGTTTACCAGAAAGGCCGGTTGGTTCACCCAGCATAAGGCCAAGCCCGAAGCCGGAATCCTGGGCTTGGAGACGTGAGAAGGAGCAGCAGATGGCTAGGAGAAGGGCGTATCGAAGCTTCATGGTACAAAGATCGGATGTTCTGGAGCGGAGACCGCAGAGACTGTATGGTGGGCTGGCCCAAAATGCAAGAAGCGCCCGAGGGCGCTTCTAGGACAAACACGGCTTGGACTCTCCCTTCCTAACCGCATCGGTCTCCTTTTGGACGAAGGAGATCGAAAAGGTCACACCCGAAACTGAAAAAAAGCTGCGCCGCTGTCTTTGCGCCTCAGAACCAAGCTATTCCGCCACGTAGAAGATCCTGTAGATGCGGTCTGCGGCATCATCACTCACCAGCAAACTACCATCTGGAGCCTGAAGTACATCCACGGGCCGGCCTGTGGTGCGGCTTCCATTCAACCAACCCTCGGCGAAGATCTCGGTAAGAGCGGAACCATCGGGCTGTGGGAATGCCACCGCCACCCGATAGCCTAGTGGAGTGGAGCGGTTCCAGCTTCCGTGTTCGGCAATGAATAGCGCGTTCTTGTATTTGGTTGGGAACATGTTGCCCGTGTAGAAACGGCAGCCCAAGGGTGCCACATGCGGGCCAAGCAAGGCGGCGGGTTGAACGAATTCGGAACACGCCCGTTGTGCGCCGAATTCGGGGTCGGCCACGGTACCTGCATGGCAGAACGGGTAGCCGAAATGCTGGTCGGCCGTCGTCATGTGGTTCAGTTCACAGTGGGGGCTATCATCGCCCAACCAGTCGCGACCATTATCCGTGAACCAGAGTTCGCCGGTGGTGGGGTGCCAGTCGAAACCGACCGTATTCCTAACACCGTGTGCAACGATCCGAGGCTCGCCACCGTGGATGTTCAGTTTGGTTATGGTAGCGAAGACGGGGTCCTCGCTGAGGCAGTTATTGCATGGCGCACCTACAGGAACATAAAGGTCACCGTCGGGTCCAAAGGCGATGAATTTCCAGCCATGGTGATCCTTGTTCGGAAAAGCAGAACTGATCACTTCAGGAGCTGGTGGGTCCACGAGATGATCCTCTATCGCTGGCAGTTTCAGGATACGATCAACCGCGCTAACGAACAGGTCACCATCCTTGAAGGCGACGCCTACAGGCATATTCAGCCCACGGGCCACGATGAACCGTTCATCCGGGAATCCATCGCCATCGGTATCGCGCAGAGCATGTACGATGCCTTCATCCCTGGTACCAACGAAAAGGGTTCGCTTGGCTCCCCAACACATAGCGCGGGCATTCCCGACGTCGGCCGCATAGACCTCGATCCTGAACCCGGGTGGAAGCTGGATCCGCTTCAACTCCGGGTCTGTGTCCCGCACGCGCGTGACACAGACCGAAGCGTTGAGCACCAGCCCGAGCGGAAGTGCGAGAAGAGCTCGGGATAGCATGGTATCAGGGATCAATCCTTTGGTTCAAGCACCAGCTTGTCCATGTGTTGTTTGCGCAGTGCACCGCTGCTTTCGAAGAACCACTCTTTCAGCCCATAGTGGTAACCACGACGCAGACCAGTGCGGTGTGTCCCGAGCATACCACGCGAGCCGCTGAGCTTTTGGAGTACACGCGTGATCTTGCCTTCCACCTCTTCGGCATTCATCTTCTTGGCGTTGGTCTTGGCCCATGCGCGTGCGCGCTCCACGATCACTTCTTTGGGGATCAGGCCTTCTTTGGTGATGGTGGCGATCACCATTTCATCCCACGGGCTTAGGCGATAACCACCGGTACGGGAACGTTTGCGGCGGCGGCGGGTGGGTAATGTCCCCTCGGTCTCGGACTTGCGGGGCCTTCCTGGTCCACGTT
>JAEYWT010000240.1 GCA_023428865.1 Bacteroidota bacterium
GGTCCGGTGAACGTGGGTAACCCGAAGGAGATCACGATCAAGCAATTCGCCGAAGAGATCCTCAAGCTTACTGGCACCAAGCAGAAACTGATCTACAAACCCTTGCCGAGCGACGATCCCATGCAACGCCAGCCGGACATCACTCTGGCAAAGAAGCTCTTGAAATGGGAGCCGAAAGTGGACCGTGCCGAAGGCATGCGCCGCACGTTCGAGTATTTCAAGTCGCTCACGCCTGCAGAGCTGAACGAGAAGGAACACTTCAGTTTCGAGAAGTACGCGAAGAAGTGACCCTTCGCCTGATCCACGTCAAGACCCGGTCGAAAGGCCGGGTCTTTTTTTAGACGCTGGTCGCCTTCATTTCCCTGCCTTCGTGCGACCTTAGCGCCCCATTTTCCGACCCGTGAAGAAACAGTTCCGATCCATCAGCGAAGCCGCAGAAGAGGCGAATGCGCTTGTTCCCCTGCGCGTTGCCGGTGTGCCGGAGCACTTCAACATGCCGTGGTTGCTGGGCTTGGAGCGCAGAGCCTTCGTGCGTGCCGGGGTGGAGGTGAAGTGGCGTACCGTTCCGGAAGGCACAGGCGCCATGTGCAAGTTGTTGCGCGAAGGCGAAGTGGACCTGGCCATGCTGGTGACCGAAGGTGCCGTACGCGACATCCTCAACGGCAACCCCAGTCGCATCATCTCCTCCTACGTGGACAGTCCGCTCACCTGGGGTGTTCATGTGGGTGCGCATACGGCGCTTACCACGCCAGAGCAGCTGCAAGAAGTGCCCTACGCCATCAGTAGGCCGAATAGCGGAAGCCACCTGGTAGCGCTAAGCTATGCGCGTGCAAAGGGTTGGTCGGTGGCCGAAGAGCAGCTCGAAGTGGTGGACGACCTCAAAGGCGCACTAGCACGATTGGCGAAATCCGATCCTATCGTCTTCTTGTGGGAGAAGTTCACCACCAAACCGTACGTGGACAATGGCACCTTGCGCCGGGTGGATGAATACCGGACGTCTTGGCCATCGTTCGTGATCGTGGCTACCGAAGCCGCTCTCGAAGCGCATCCGAAGGAGATAGGCCGTTTACTGAAGGTGATCCGCGATCAAGTGGCCGGCCTTATGGCGAAGCGCACCGCGCCGGAGGTCTTCGCACAGCGCTACAGCATGGAATTGGCCGATGCCCAGGAGTGGTTCGCCGCAGTTCGCTGGAATACCGGCGCCCCATTGGAAGAAGTCACCCTGGCCAAGATCGTTTCCACCCTGGCCGAAGCCGGTTTCCCGAACATGACCGTAGGGGACGGTAGCTTGGCCGAACGTCTGCTCTGGCAGGCCCCGGAACGCTGATCAAGAGTCCTTATCATTCCCGTGGCTTCGGTACCTTCGCAGCCCCACTGCCAGAGGTCCGGTCTCCCATGGACACGAGCAAGTGCGAAAACATGAGCTTTTCCGCCCATCCATCGGCTGTCATCGACGAAGGCTGCACCATTGGTGAAGGCACGCGCATCTGGCATTTCAGCCACATCATGCCGGGCTGTACCATAGGCCCCGGTTGTAACATCGGGCAGAACGTGGTGATCAGTCCGGATGTGGTGTTGGGACGCAACGTGAAGGTGCAGAACAACGTGAGCATTTACACGGGTGTGACCTGCGAGGATGATGTGTTCCTGGGGCCTAGCATGGTCTTCACCAACGTGATCAATCCACGCAGTGCGGTGAACCGCCGTGGCGAATACCTTCGGACACGCGTGAAACGAGGGGCTTCCATCGGCGCCAACGCCACCATCGTTTGTGGGCACGACATCGGTCGTTTCGCCTTCATTGGTGCAGGTGCCGTGGTAACGAAGGAAGTGCCGGACTATGCTTTGGTAGTGGGCAATCCCGCGCGGCAGACGGGCTGGATGAGCGAATTCGGCCACAAGCTGAAGTTCAATGCCGAAGGCCAGGCCACCTGCCCGGAAAGTGGAGAGCGCTACGAACTAACCAACGGTACCGTCCGTAAACTCGTATGACAGGTCCGATCAAGATCGCCGTGGTCGGTTGTGGCCACATCGGCAAGCGACATGCGGAGATGGTCCATCGCCATGCGGAGACCGAGCTTGTAGCGCTGTGCGATATCCGCTCGCGTGAAGAGGCCGGTGTTGCCGGTTTCGATGTGCCCTTCTTCCAAGATATGCGCACCATGTTGGATCAGGTCGCTAGCATCGATGTGGTGAACATCTGCACACCCAACGGCCTGCATGCCGAACAGAGCATCATGGCCCTGGAGCACCGCAAACATGTGGTTTGTGAAAAGCCGCTCGCGCTGAGCAAGGCCAGTTGTGAAGCGGTGATCTACAAAGCACTACAGATGCACCGCACGGTTTTCGCTGTGATGCAGAACCGCTACAGCCCACCCAGCCAATGGATCAAGGGCGTGGTGGAGCAAGGGCTGCTTGGCGACATTCACCTGGTGCAGGTGAACTGCTACTGGAACCGCGACGAACGATACTACAAGGCTGGCTCGTGGAAAGGCAGCAACGCCTTGGATGGCGGTACGCTCTTCACGCAGTTCAGCCACTTCATCGACATCCTTTACTGGCTCTTCGGCGACATCACCGACATCCAAGGCAAGTTCGCCGACTTCAACCACAAAGGCCTTACCGAATTCGAGGACAGTGGCATGGTCACCTTCCGCTTCATGGACGGCGGCGGCATGGGTTGTTTGAACTACAGCACCGCCGTGTGGGATAAGAACCTGGAGAGCAGCATGACGATCATCGGCTCCAAGGGCAGCGTGAAGATCGGCGGGCAGTACATGGATCAAGTGGAGTACTGCCACATCAACGGATACACCATGCCGCAATTGGCACCCACCAACCCGGCCAACGATTACGGGGCATACAAGGGTAGCGCCAACAACCACGGCTACATCATCGACAACGTGGTGGACACTCTGCGTGGCCACAGCACACTTACCACCAACGCGCTGGAAGGTCTCAAAGTAGTGGAGATCATCGAACGCATCTACGAGAAGAGGAATGAGCAACTTGTATGACCGCCTGCTGAAGAAGGAGGCGAAGCTGGCTGTGATCGGCCTGGGTTACGTAGGTCTTCCCATCGCGCTGGCCTTTGCGCGTAAGATCAAAGTGGTCGGTTTCGACATCAATCAGAAGCGTGTGGATATGATGCGCCGCAACGAGGATCCGAGCAACGAGCTCGAGGCATCCGCGTTCGAGGGCTGCGACATCCACTTCAGTGCCGATCTGGAGGATCTACGTGATGTGGAGTTCTTCATCGTAGCCGTACCCACACCGATCGATGGGCAGAACATCCCCGACCTTACACCACTGCTCGGCGCCACACGCACGGTGGGGCAGGTGTTGAAGAAGAACGATTATGTGGTCTACGAAAGCACCGTGTATCCCGGTTGCACCGAGGAAGACTGCGTGCCCCTGCTGGAACGCTTGAGCAACCTGAAGTTCGTGGAGGACTTCAAGGTGGGCTACTCGCCGGAGCGCATCAATCCTGGTGATAAGGAGCACACGCTGGAGAGCATCATCAAGGTGAGCAGTGGCTGCGATCCGGAGAGCGCTGAGATCATTGCCAAGGTGTACGAGTTGGTGGTGAAGGCCGGCGTGCATCGCGCAGCAAGCATCAAAGTGGCCGAAGCCGCCAAGATCATCGAGAACACGCAACGCGACGTGAACATTGCCTTGATCAACGAACTGTCGATCATCTTCAACCGCATGGGCATCAACACCTACGACGTGTTGGAGGCGGCAGGCACAAAGTGGAACTTCCTCAAGTTCCAGCCGGGTCTGGTGGGCGGCCACTGCATCGGCGTGGATCCGTACTACCTCGTCTACAAAGCGAAGGAGCTCGGTTACCATGCGCAGATCATCGACAGCGGTCGTTTCGTGAACGACAGCATGGGCGGCTCCGTGGCCAAGCAGACGGTGAAGAAGGTGATCGCAGCTGGTACCAACCCCGCCGATGCGCGTGTGCTCGTAATGGGCGCCACCTTCAAGGAGAACGTCACCGACATCCGCAACAGCAAGGTGGCCGATGTGATCAACGAGCTGAAGAGCTTCAGCTGCACCGTGGATGTGACCGATCCCCACGCCGACAGCGCCGAGGTGAAGCACGAGTACGGTTACGACCTCGCCCCTGAGATGAAAGGCCCTTACGATGCCATCATCGTGGCCGTGAACCACAGCGAATACACCAGCAAGGACGAATCCTGGTTCAAGGGCATGCTGAAGCCGAAAGGCGTGGTGGTTGATCTGAAGGGAGTGTTCCGGAAGAAGATCAAGAACATCACCTATTGGAGCTTGTGAGTACGCAGCGCAACCTCCTCATCACCGGCGGCGCCGGCTTCATCGGCAGCCATGTCGTGCGCCGTTTCGTAACGAAGTACCCGCAGTACCGCATCATCAACCTCGATGCGCTCACCTACGCGGGCAATCTGGAGAACCTGCGCGACATCGAGAACTCCCCGAACTACGTGTTCGTGAAGGCCGATATCTGTGATGCCGAGGCGCTCACCAAGGTCTTTGCGGATCACAGTATCGATGGCGTCATCCACCTCGCCGCAGAAAGCCATGTGGACCGCAGCATCACCGATCCGCTATCCTTCGTGCGCACCAACGTGTTCGGAACGGTCACCTTGCTGAACGCTGCGAAAGAAGCCTGGAAGGGCAACTTGGAAGGGAAGCGCTTCTATCACGTTTCCACGGACGAGGTCTATGGCTCCCTCCACGACGACAGCCTCTTTCTAGAGACCACGCCCTACGATCCACAAAGCCCGTACAGCGCAAGCAAAGCAGCCAGCGATCATTTCGTGCGCGCCTATGGCAATACATACAAGCTACCCTTCGTGGTGAGTAACTGCAGCAACAACTACGGCAGCCACCACTTCCCCGAGAAGTTGATCCCGCTCATGATCAACAACATCCGCAACAACAAACCGCTTCCGGTCTACGGCAAGGGCGAGAACGTGCGCGATTGGCTTTGGGTTGAGGATCACGCAAGCGCCATCGACACCATCTTCCACACCGGCGTGAACGGCGAGACCTACAACATCGGTGGCCACAACGAGTGGAAGAACATCGACCTGGTCCACCTGCTCTGTGGCATCATGGACCGCAAGCTGGGCCGGGCGGAAGGGGAGAGCGCCAAGCTGATCACCTACGTCACTGATCGCGCCGGGCACGACCTGCGTTATGCCATCGATGCAGGCAAGATCGAACGCGAGCTGGGGTGGAAGCCCAGTATCACCTTCGAGGTGGGTCTGGAACGCACGGTGGAGTGGTACTTGGCCAATACCGAATGGTTGGACCACGTGACCAGCGGTGCTTATCGTAACTACTACGACGTACAATACAGCCGTTAGGGGGTACACTTGGCCGAAGTTCCGCTGAAGCGCCCAGGATTCCTGCGATCTTTGCACCCTGTAGAATGGGTCTTTTCAGCAAACTCTTCGGAAGTGGTGAAGCAGCGCTCGGCGATGTGGATCTGAGCGTGCTCCGGTGCGATGTACACTCGCACTTCATTCCCGGTATCGACGATGGTGCGCAGACCATGGAACAGACCATGGAGATGCTCACCGCCATGAGCGAGCTGGGTTACAAGAAGGTGGTGACCACACCGCACAACATGGCCGATGGTTACCGCAACACGCCCGAGATCATCCTGGGTGGGTTGGAACGCGTGCGCGACGAGATCCGCCAACGTGGCTTAGCTATGGAGATCGATGCCGCTGCGGAGTACTACCTCGATCATGAATTGGAACAGAAGGTGATCGATCGGCGGGTACTAACCTTCGGAGAGGACTACCTTTTATTCGAGCTTCCGTTCATCAGCGAGCCGAACATGTTGTACCAGGTCATCTTCACCATGCAGACCGCAGGGTTCAGACCGGTGCTGGCTCACCCCGAGCGTTATGCGTTCTGGTATAACGACCTTACGAAGTACGATGGCTTGAAGGATCGCGGTGTGCTGTTCCAGTTGAATACCATCGCCTTGGCTGGTGCGTACGGTCCGCAAGCCAGGCAGATCGCCGAGCGCTTGGTCGACGCCGGGCACTACGAGTTCCTTGGAAGCGATTGCCACAGCATGAACCATGTGCAGGCGCTCAAGAACACATTGGCTCGGCCACACTTGCACAAATTGATCGCAAGCGGCAAGTTGCGCAACAGCACGCTCTGATCAGATCCGCTGTTCCTTTGGTAGGAACACACAAAGCAGCCCGAGTAATGGTAGGAACGAGCAAACGGTGAAAACGGTGTTGATGCTCGTAGCGTCCGCTAGCGAACCCAGCACGGCAGACCCGATCCCAGCCATGCCGAACGCGAAACCGAAGAAGAGTCCCGACACCAAACCGACACGACCAGGGATCAAGAGCTGCGCGTAGACAAGGATCGCCGAAAAGGCCGAAGCCAGGATGAAGCCCGCCATAATTGCAAGCACGGTGGTCCAGAAGGCATCGGCATAGGGTAGCAGTAAAGTGAATGGAGCTGCACCTAGGATCGATGTCCAGATGATGGCTTTGTAACCGATGCGGTCACCCAGCAAGCCGCCGATCAAGGTGCCCAAGGCAGCGGCGAAGAGAAAGAAGAACAGCTGTATCTGCGCCACTTGTACGGTCACCCCGAATTTGCCGATCAGGTAGAAGGTGAAATAGCTCGTCATGCTGGCGAGATAGAACTGTTTGGAGAAGATCAGCAGCAAGAGGATGGTCACCGCACCGATCACTTGCTTGCGTGGAACCGGAGTACGAGGCACAACGGGCTGGCGGGCTTGCCGATGCGTTCGCAAGGCCATCATACGCAAGTACCAGCGCCCCACGCGCCACAGCACCACCATAGCGATCAATGGCAACAGTGAGAACCAAGAGATCTTTGTTTGCCCCAACGGAACGATGATCGCTGCGGCTAATAGCGGGCCTAGGGCCGAGCCCGCATTGCCACCCAGTTGGAATACCGACTGCGCCAATGCGCGTTTGCCTCCAGAAGCCACGTACGCCATGCGCGAAGCCTCCGGATGGAAGATCGAAGAACCGATGCCTACCAACGCCACGGCCATCAACAATGAATGGAACGAGCCCGCCCAAGCAAGCAGCAACAAACCCGCTAGCGAGAACACCATGCCACCCACCAAGGCGAACGGCTGCGGTTTGCGATCCGTCCAATGGCCTACCAGCGGTTGGAGTATCGAGGCGGTCAATTGGAAAGCCAGCGTGATCAGGCCGATCTCCGAGAACGAGAGCTGGTAAGACTCCTTCACCAACGGATAGATCGCCGGGATCAGCGACTGTACGGTGTCGTTCAGCAGATGCGAGAACGCGATCGCGAAGAGCACGGAAAATGCCGTTCGGTCAGCGACGTGCTTGACGGTGTTCTGCGGAACGATGTGCGGAGAGGCGGTCGGGACGGCCATGCGGCGGGGCAAAGGTATCGGTGTGCTTCATGCGATCCGGCTGGCGCAAACACGAAGCGTTGCAATACCTTTGGGTAGAACGTTGACCATGACCACGGCTGCGAAAAAGGCGCTCCTGAAAAAATTGATCGGCTCTGAACAAGATCCGGCAGTCCTGGACCTTGTGGATAACATCCTGCAAAGGCGCACACGAGCAGTGGCATTCGAAAGTGATCTCGTGCAACGTGTACTACGATCTGAAGAGGACTTCAAGGCAGGACGCTACCAGACCTTGGAAGAGTACGAGAAGGGCATGGATGAGTTCATCGACTCGCTTTACGACAAGGAAGGCAAACCCAAGCGCAAGCGGTGAGGGTCGTTGTGTTGAAGCAGGCCGATGAAAGCCTGCGGCGCTCCTTGTCCTACCTATCTGCCCACTACGACCGCCAATATTTGGTCGCTCTGGAGAAGCAGGTACGAATAGCCATCAGGGGGCTCGCCGATCAACCAGGGGCCGGTCAGTTCGAAACCGAATTGGATTGGACCAATGCAGGATATCGCCGACTGATCGTGCGCCATTTCAAGATAGTCTACCGCATTGCTGACGATACCATCGTCGTCAACGACATCTTCGATTCACGGCGTGATCCGAAAGGGATGAAGGGGTGAGGTTTCGGGTTGCAGGTTCTCTAGGAATAGTGGTCGCTGAAAAGTTCAAATAGTATCGAAAGACCCTCCATGGTTTTTGACATTCAATAGCTTCCTTCGCGAATGGGGTAATTCTCCCGGAACTCTTCCATGTCCGGTGCATGAAGGTCGGATGCTTCCCGCACCCAACGTTCCACATCCGCTTCGGGCCATGGCTTCAACCCATAATGGATTACTTTTCCAACCACCCTGTCAAGGCGTTTCTTGATCCTCTTTCGGTTGGTGAACAGCCCGAAGCGCGTGCGCTGATGCATGTGGATCGCACGGCAAGTCAATAATTCCCAATGGAACCAACTCCATTCGTTAAGTAGGTCAGCTTCGATCCGCCGCAACAACGCCATGTTCCGTTTCCCATCGGGCCTTCTCATCGGATGGAAGTAGATCATGATACAAAGGTCCGGTTCGACTCGTTCGCGGAAGTGGCTTGTCGGGTTCACGTAGATCCGAGTGAAGTAACCTTGATAGGTTCCCTTGTAACCCGAGTACCGGCCGATGTTCTCGATAACAAAACCCTCGGACTGCAACCAGTTAAGTCTTTTCCCATTCAAGGCGTTTCGATGTTGCAACTGGGAATAGATTGACATGCCCCACACGACGAAGCACGCAAAGAGAATAGCTCCTAGCGATCGATCAGCGTAAATGGACAGCGCGATACAAAGAATAGTAGCAGTTAAGCTCGCCACTATCTTGATCGGTCAAAGCTTCAGCGAAGACATAAACGAACGTACTGAACGACCTGAACGCAGAAACTGAGCCTACCCCGCCGCCGTCTCCACCTCCTTGCTCACCTTCTTGAACAAACCCTGCAGCACATTGCCGGGTCCTACTTCGACTACTTTGATGGCTCCGGCGGCGAGCATGTTCTGCATGGTCTGTGTCCAACGCACGGGCGCTGTGAGCTGTGCGATCAGGTTCGCTTTGATGCGCGCGGGATCCGTGTGCGGGCGTGCATCCACGTTCTGGTAGATGGGACAGCGCGGATCCACGATGGGCGTGAAGGCGATGGCGGTCTGTAGTTCTACGCGGGCAGGTTCCATCAACGGGCTGTGGAAAGCACCGCCGACTTGTAGTACCAAGGCACGTTTCGCGCCAGCGGCCTTCAACGCTTCGCAGGCTGCGTTCACACACTCCACGCTGCCACTGATCACCAGTTGTCCGGGGCAGTTGTAGTTCGCGGGAACCACCACACCGGGGATCGTCTTGCAGATCTCCTCCACCTTGGCGTGTTCCATTCCCAGGATCGCGGCCATGGTGCTGGGTTGCAACTCGC
>JAEYWT010000288.1 GCA_023428865.1 Bacteroidota bacterium
GCGCTGATCGGAGGGCGATGGAACGCTGATGACGCAGATGTGGCTGATGGGCGCTGGTCGATGGGTGATAGAACACTGATGACACGGATGTGGCTGATGGGCGCTGATCGGAGGGGGTAGCATAGGATCGGTCCGCATTCAGATCTGCGTTGATCCGTTCGATCTGCGTCATCCGCGTTCTATGGTTCTCTTCCTTCCAAGCGCTTGCTTACCTTCGGCGGACACCAGACCCTCTCGAACATGAACGATCCATACAGCTCGGCAGCACCACAACGGCCCACCTTGCTCACCATCCTGTGCATCCTCAGCTTCCTCTTTGGTATCTGGGGGCTTTGGGGCGGTGTGCAAAGCGCCTTCACCGATAAACCACAGCGCGATCTGGAAAAAACAAGGGCCGATGTGGAGAAGACCATGGGCTCGGTGGAAGGCCCTGGTGCGGAACTGGCCGCGAAGATGACCGAAGAAGCCATCGCCATGGCGGAGAAGAGCGTGGAGAAGGCCAAACCCATCGGCTACACCAACATCATCATCGCCCTACTTAGCCTGTTGGGTGTATGGTTGATGTGGAACCTGAAGAAGAACGGCTTTTGGCTGTACACCCTGGCCACGGTGGCGGGCCTCATCACCCCTTTCATCTTTCTCGGTGGTGGTATGATGATGATGCTTGGCGTGGGCTTCCTCGGCGTGATCAGCCTCATCTTCGTGGTGCTTTACGGCATCAACTTGAAGCACATGCACTGACCCATGCCTTGAGCGCATCTCAAAAAAGCCCTTCGGGCTGCGCTCGGGTCTTTCACGCCCAAGCGTCGTTGTCGAAGACCTCACAGAGCACCCGACTATGCTCGGTTCCGACGCCTAGCCTGGGCGCGAAATACCTCTCGCTCGCTACCAAATACTTTTTTAAGATGCGCTCTAAGTTCTTCGCGGTGGCCACCGTACTCCTGGCCTTTTCCAGTGGCAACGCGCTGGCGCAGAATGCAGCGCCGCAGCCCTTCATCCTCGGGGTGGTGGAACAGCTCCACTCCACCCACCTAGGCGAGGACCGCATCCTCAACATCGCGCTACCCCAAGGCTACCACCCCGACAGTGCCGCACGCTACCCTGTGGTTTACCTGCTGGATGGCGGCGCCGACGAGGACTTCATTCATATCAGCGGCCTCATGCAGTTCGCCGCCTTCGAGTGGATCGCCTGGCAGCAGCCGAGCATCGTGGTGGGCATCGCCAACGTGGACCGCAAGCGCGACCTCACCTTTCCCACCACCATCGCTGCGGACAAGGAGAAGTTCCCCACCACCGGCGGCAGCGCGGCTTTCATGCAATACCTGGCACACGAAGTGGTCCCCTTCGTGGAGGCGAAATACCGAACCGCTCCACGACGCACCCTCATCGGTCAAAGCCTAGGTGGCCTCTTCGCCACCGAAGTGCTGCTGCGCATGCCGCACCTCTTCAACCACTACCTGATCGTAAGCCCCAGCCTGTGGTGGGATGGCGGCTCGCTCCTGAACGTGCCACCCGCCTTCCTCAGCGATCCTGCCATAGCTCCGCAGCAGGTGTTCATCGCCGTGGGCCATGAAGGTAAGGTGATGATCAATGGTGCGAAGAAGCTCGCGGCCCTGGTGAAGAAGAACACCAACACCCGTGTGGGCTTCAACCTTCTGAAGGATCACGACCACGCGAACATCCTGCATCGCGCGGTGTTGGATGGGTTACGATGGATGGGAGGGAAATGAGCGCAACGCCGTTGTGCGCGCCTGTACGACTGACCACCTCGGGCCACAGCCCCCCTCAGCCCAATGTCGGCTGCAGCACGGTAGCCGGTGCGCGCCGGTGCAGGAACGTCACCGTGCTGAAGAACTTGTAGTACATGGCGCGCATGAATTCGGCGTGCCCCACGCCACCGGCCCGGAAGGCCTTGCGGTGGCCGAACCACACCGCGTGGATGGTGCCGAAGAACAGGGCTGCGTACAGCAGTAGTGCCAGCGCTTTGCCATATACGCTCTTGCGCTGGAAGATGGTAAAGAGCCGCTCGTTCTGGAACTTGATGTGGTGCGCCTCGTCGTGCAGGATGTCGGTGCAGATGGCGCGCAGCAGGGTGCAGCGCGTGGCATCGTGCAGGGCTTGGTAGAACACCTGCGCGGCGTTCTCCACTATGATGACGGCGATGGTCCACAGCTCCATGCTGCGGTTGAAGTAGCGGATGCGGCGGAAGAGCGTATCGCCCCAGTCGGTGCGCGCGCGTTGCTCGCCAATGGCATCGATGTTGCGGCCCAGGTCGGAGCCGTGCTTCTGCTCTTCGCGGATGAATTGGCGCACGGCTTCCACGTAGTGCGGATCGCCGATGCGTGCGGCATGGCGCGTGGCCGCCGCCAGCAGGTGCCGCCCCTCGCTGGTCTCGCCCAGCTGCCAGGCTTTCAGCGAATACAGGATGCCCGCCTTCTCCTGCGGGGTGAGGGAGGGGGCCACTCTCCAGTCTACCCGCTGGTGGGTGAGGTTGTGGCGGAAGTGCTGTTCCCAGTAGGCGGATGTGTGGATCATGGGCGGTGTGTTGTGTGCAGTACAACCGCCGCGCGCCCCCGCCTATTGCAACGCGGAAAGCTTTTAACGTTCGTTGGGGCACGCGGGCCAACACACCGAGCCTCGCCGGTGATCAGCGTTTCACGAAGCGGGTGGTGGCCACTTGTGCGGGCCCTTCCATGCGCAGCACATAGCTGCCCGCCACAGTGGGTGCTGCGGTCTCCAACACGCCCTGCAGCACGGCGCCTTGTAGCACCACTTGCCCTAAAGCGTTGAGGACCTGCCACTGGGTGTAGCCGTCGCCGGGTGTGGCCCGCAGCACATCCACCACGGGGTTGGGTACCACTTGCACACGGCCCAAGCCGTAACGGTCGAGCAGGCCGGTATTCACGTTTACGGTGATGGTACTGTCCACCGTGGTGGTAAGTGCGGTGCCATCGACCGGGTGGGTGAGGGAGACAGCGAAGACACCGGGTGTGTTGAAGATGTACACCACCGTATCGCCCTGTGCGGTGCCGCCATCGCCGAAGAGCCAGGTGGGATCCGTAACGGGCTCGTGCGATACGAAGGTGACCTCCAACGGCGCCACACCGCTGCTGGGGGTGGCCGTGAACGAGGGTCTGCGGTCCACCCGGTGGTCGGCCCGGTAGCGTTCGCCATCCACGAGCGCGGTAAAGCTGTAGCGCCCACCCTCGTTGGTGGTGTTGCTCACATCCAACGTTGGGGCCGTGCTGCCTAGCAGGGCCACACCGTTGTGGTACCACTGCTCCATGATACCACCTTGGGGCAACTGCGCCGTGAGCACCAGGTCGTTGGTGCCCAGCCAACCACTGGGTATGATGCCGCTGGTGAAGTAGGAGGTTTCGTTCAGCACCAGTTCATCCACCAGCAGGTAGGGGTAGAAATCAGCGTACTGGTAGGCACTGTCCACCAACACGGAATCTTCTCGGGCAAGGTAGTCGGACGGCAGGTCGCAGCCGGGTCCCAGGAGAATGGAGCGCATGGGTGCATCGGCCGTGAAGGTGATGCTGATGGGTTGCCACGCCTGTACCGGATCCACGTGTACCGTGCCGAGCTCTACCCAGCCGGGTTGTTCTCCTGCACAGCTCATGAACGGAAGCGGATAGACCTGCTCTTCGGGGTGCCCCCACACGGTGATCTTCCACGGTGAGGTGTAGTACACGCC
>JAEYWT010000358.1 GCA_023428865.1 Bacteroidota bacterium
GTCCAAGCAGGACACTTCCCACTCCCATGCATCATACTGGTCCGATCCGCACTGGATGATACCGTCGGAATTGACCTCCATGAAGATGCTGTTCGTAGTGGCCAGAACGTCCACCCCGTAGTAGGTCGGGTTAGGGTCGGTGAGGGCACTGCCAGCGGGCCCGAAATGACGACGTTCCGTAGCGGTGTGTTCGAACAATACGGTTCCGGTGTTGTCCGTGCCATCGTAGATCCGCAGCCCATCGTAGGTGCTGCTCTCGATCGTACCACGTAGGAACTTCAACCGCATTGTGCCGGTGCCCACGGAGGTGTACAGCCACGTGCGATCATCATTGGCTTCGTAGCAATAGGTCTGTGGCAGAACAGGCGCCCCGCAGGTGATCAGAAGGGGGCATGTGGTTTGGAAGGCTACCCCAGGAAGTTCCCGGCTGCAACTCTCATCGTCCACATTCTGCAAGGTGATGCTCACCACATCACCAAAGCCGTATGGCCCTAACTGTTGAAGACCTACACCAACATTTGCGATAGTGGTTTCGTCACCTCCCACTGTGATGATGAGATCCACGGCGCTGGCATCACCCAAGGTGGTGATATCCAGATCGATGGTGTAGTTCTGATCATCGCAATTCTCGATGAATGTCCTGGTGGCCAATGGTGGCATGCAGGTGAGCTGGGAAACGCTGGTCACCACGCAATTCGATGCAGTGGCGCAGTTGCTGTTCACGTTCCAGTGTGGGAACAGGTCGTCGGCACTTGCGGCTACCAATGCCACCGAGGCCCAACCTTCACCAACAACCGGCCCGTCATAGCTTCCACCACGCACGGTGATATAGCCGCCGGTACTCAGGCTGAACTCATAAATGGCTCCGGCTTCTACACCGGTAACCACGGAATATTCGGCTTCATAACTGCAGCCGGAGATCTCCGTGGTTTCGCCCAAAGCCGGTGCGGTCACCGGATCGAACGGGAATTGGTCTTCGTTCAAACACTCACCTTGTGCGTTCGCCGTGGTCCAAAGGCCCATGCCGAACCACACCAAGGATGCGCAGAAATAGCGTCCAAGTCGTGTCATGCGTTCTGTTGGTTTTGTCTGTGAAGTGGTCTGGGAGGCTAAAGTAGCGATCGGCGAACCCCAATACCCTAAACACCCATGCCACGCACTCCGATCCTTGGAAACCCATTGGGCCGATCGGTGTTTATATGCTTCATTTTCCGGTGAATGCACGTTTCACCACCTCATACGCCGGCTTTGGATTTCCTTCGTAGTCGATGATGCTCCAACTGGGCCCAGGCCAGCAGTCGTTCAGCTGCCACAACAAGGTGCCCATGCAGTGCGGTTGGCCCGCCAGGTGAGCTTCTATGGCCATGCCGTAGGCTTTGGCCTGTGCGCGTTGGCTGGCTTCGATGAAACCGCCCAAGGTGGTGGGGTGCTCCTCCCCTAATTCGCGTTCGATGGCTTCCCATATAGGCCGATCGGTCTTGTAGCTACGCTGCATGCGCTGCACGGTGGAGGAACCGAGGTAAAGGCTGTCGGCGAGGTTGTATTTCGCCAGCAAGGCACTATCCGGGTAGCTTTGGAAACCCCATTCGCTCACGAAGCGGCCCACGTTGTTCTTGAAGGATGAAAATGTGCTGTCGCCGTGCCACACGCCCCAGTAGTGGAGGTCGCCATACTTCAAACCCACCGCGCTACCCCAATTGCTGATCGGTGAGGATGAGGTGTACCGCCCATGGCCGAGGCTCGAAGCAGTGTTGCGAAGGTCGGTCGTCCACAGGTTTTCGTTGGCATTGATCACCTTGCTGGAATCGGCTCCGTGTAGACCATAGCGATCCTGCCAACCCCAATTCTTCCAGGCGACACTCAGCTCGTTATTACCGCAGAAGATGGCCAAGCATGGATGGTCCCCTATGCGAAGGACTTGTTGCCATGCTTCCTCTCGTATGTTCTCGGTGAAGCTTCCTTCATTCGGCATCAATTCGGCCACCATGAAGTCTTGCCAAACCATGATCCCTGCGGTATCGCAAGCGTCGTAAAAGGCTTCGGGTGGATAGACCCCACCGGCCCAAATACGAACCATATTCATGCCAGCTACTTTCATGTGCCGGACTTGCGCTACCCAAGCACTATCGCTGATGCGTGACGGGATGAGGTCGGGAGGCACGAGGTTGCATCCCTTGACGAAAATGGGGCGGCCGTTCACAATGAAGGTGAATGAAGTCCCGATCGTATCGGATTTCTGGACCAGCGTGTGGTTCACACGTGCGAACGGAAGGCTGTACTCTGAGAGTAGCTTTTTGCCTTGAAACTGTCTGACAACCACACGGAGTATGGACCGGCCGCCATGACCCAGAGGCATCCATTCAGCGAAGCGAGCCAGGGGAAGATCGGCCTCCAACTTCCAAATATGCCCATAGCGAGCCTTAGCAATACGTGCGCCATCAACCAGTATTTCGTAGCGTGTTCGGATAAGTTCTTCCCTGGATCCAACCGAATGTGGAATGAACGCCGCTTTCTCCTTTCCATACCACTTCCCATCGACCCAGAGGATCCGCGCCCCACTCCACGCCCTCAACTCCACTCCTTTCCAGATCCCACTTGTCACCAACCGTGGGCAGAAGTCCCAACCGAAATGGTAGGCCGCCTTGCGGATGTAGGGACTTACGCCACTGGGGTCGTTATCATGGGGCAGTTGGATGCCGTAAGCCTCGCGCAGCTTTGCGCCTTCCCTGATCGGGCTGCGGAAGATCACCTTCAGTTCGTTCTCCCCGTTGTGCAGCAGACGCTTCACCTCCCACTCCCACGTGCGGAACATGTTGTCGGCCTTGCCGATCAGCGAGTCGTTGAGGTAGACCTCCGCGAAGGTGTCCAGGCCTTTGAAGACCAGATCCAGGTGGCCGTGGCGCAACAAGGTGTCCGCGACGAACAAGTTGCGCTTGTAGATCCAATCCTCGTTCTCGATCCACTGTACGCTGTCGATGTTGCTGCCTTGCATGAAGTCAGGGATCAACCCGTGGCGTAAGAGGTCGGTCTGCACAACGCCCGGAACTTCAGCACTGCGCCACTCCTCTTTCCCTGCTTGACAGAAACCCCACCCTTCGTTCAAGGGGATGTGTACCTCTTGCGCTTGCCCCGGGATGGCGAGCAGGACCAGCAATGGCAAGAGGAGAAGCTTCATCGTAGACCTGCTTTCACCAAGGCATTCAGAACGGCCTCGATCTTGGCTTCATCTGGCGCGAAAGTGAACGATGTACCTGTATTTCCTGAACTGAGCGGAACCCCTGGCTCTGCATCACCTGCCGATCGCTGCGCTGCGAAATGGATCTCGGAAACACCGGTGCGTTCCACAATGCCGACGACATTCTTGGCGTTGATGCCACCCGCCGCCGCTATCTGGCAATGCTCTCCGGCCTTTTCAACCAACCGTTGCAATGTGGCGACGCCGTCGTGGGCAAGGGCTGCGCCGCCCGAGGTGAGCAGACGGTCGACGCCAAGCGCCAAACAGCCCTCCAACACCTCCAAGGGATCGGCGGCATGGTCCACGGCGCGGTGAAAGGTGAGCTCACTTTCCGGTGCCAATTGGGCCACGGACCGGATCAGATCACGGTCCATGGTTCTATCGACCTTCAACCCACCAGTGACCAAGCCGATGGCACCTCCTCCGAAGATCTCGGCATCGAGCAACAAGGCGTGCAAGGCAGCTTGGTCATACGTGAAACCAGCCGGAGTGGGCCGTATCAACACACGAGCCGGAATTCGTACTGCGGTGCGCACCGCATCCACAAACCCGGAACTTGGTGTAATGCCGCCGCATGCCAGCCAACTACACACTTCCACCGAGTCGCAACCGGCACGTTCCGCCGCTACAGCTTCTTCCACACTCGTTACACAGACTTCAACTGCGACACGCATGCCCCGAAAGTATGGCTTAGGCTTCTTGCAACCTGTTGTGGGTACTTGCGTATAACCACGACCATGTTCGTCCAACTCCGCCTCTCTCCCGGCACCCTGCTCGCCATGTTGCTTTTTTGGCAGAGCGGAGCCGTGCATGCATCGTTGGCTCAAGACATCGTACACATCAGCGCCAATGATGCGGTTTCTGCCAACCAACGGGCTTCGGCCTTAATGGCATCGGCCTATCGGAACCTGGCCACAGACCCCTTGGGTGCTCACCGGTCCGCGGTGCAGGCAGTGGCGCAAGCCGAAAGCTCGGGCGACCCGCTGTTGGAGCACAAGGCCCTTATCTGTCTCGGGAAAGTGGAGGAACGGTCCGGCTTCTATACGGACATGATGAAAACCACCCTCCGTGCGGTAAGGCTGGCCCAAGACTTGGGCGACCCCCAACTGATCGCGTTGGACCTGCGCGAACTCTCATCGGCGTATCGGCTCAACGGCATGTCGTCGAAGGCAGTGGAAGAAGCGCGCAATTCGTTGGCCATGATGTTGCCCACAAGGCCACTGGAAGAGGTGGAAGAGGCGCGGGCCTTCTTGATCAATACCCTGCTCGATGCCGGTCAATTGGACGAAGCCGGACGTTTGGCCGAGCGATCGCTCACCATGGCCCGTGAACGGGCCGATGCGCCCCACGAAGCACGTATGCTGCAAGCCATGGGCGCGATCATGATCGAGCAACAGCGCTTTTCTGATGCGGTGACCTACTTGGCCCTCGCCGGACGCTATCTGGATGAGCACGGTAAGCCCCAAGATCGATTCAATTACCAAGGTTCCATGGCGCGTGCCTATATCGGCCTTGGTCGGGTCAACGAGGCAGGTGCTGCCGTTGCGGGGGCGGCAGCGTTGCTCCCTTCCGTTGATAATTGGAAGAACCGTGCCTTGCTGATGGACTTACGTTACAACGTGGCCATGGCACAAGGCAATTGGCGCGATGCAGTAAGCTTGCTCCAGCGCATCAAGTCCGTTTCCGACAGTGCCCTCACCGCACGCCTCGATCTACAGATGGCGCGCCTACAAATGAGCTACCAGCTGGACCGCAAGGAACAGGCGAATGCCCAACTGCGTGATGAGAACGCTAAGAGCGCGGAGCTGATCGCAGGTGCCGAGCTCCACAATAAACTACTGATCGCCTTACTGGTGCTGTTGAGCGCTTCTTCTGTCGCGCTATTCCTCACAGGACGTTACAGTCGTCGTATGGCCAGGCGCATGAAGCTGAAGAACGCGGTGATCAAACGCCAACACGACGAGATCCATTCCAAGAACTTGGAGCTGAAGCGGCAGAACCTGCGCTTGACCGAGACCTTGATGAGCGAGGAGGAAAAGGAGATGATGATCAAAGAGATCCATCACCGCGTGAAGAATAACCTACAAGTGGTGGATAGCTTGTTGCAGATCCAGTGCATCGATTCCAAGGAACCTGCGGTTGGCAAGGTGCTTCGCGAAGCCCAAGGCCGCATCCGGTCCATGGCGTTGGTACATGAACATATCTACCGAACAGCCAGTGGCGACCCAGGCGATCTGCGCAGCCACTTGGAGAAACTCGTTCGGAACATCTTGGTGGCTTACGGTGCGCACGACCGCATCTCCGTTTCCGTGGATTCCAAACTGCCTTCCTTCCCTACCGAGACCCTATTGCCCTTGACGTTGGTGGTGAACGAACTCTTCACCAATGCGGTCAAGTATGCGTTCCCCGGTGAAGCCACTGGGCGCATTTCCGTTGCTGTCCGTACGGCCGGAACAGGATACGAGCTGCTATTCAGTGATGACGGAGCTGGTATCGGCCTTGCCGATGGTGGTGTTCGAGAGCGCTCCTTCGGCCTGGAACTGGTGAAATTGCTGGCGGAACAGCTCAATGGGGAACTCCGTTTCCTGAAAGGTGCGGGTACCACCGTGTCGCTCACCTTCGTACCCGATCCGGTGCCCATGCGCGTGGCTTCCTAATGCGAGGCCCGGACTCCCCTATCTTCGCCGCCACTTAACACGAACGTGTCCGATACAACCGAGATACCTATCACCGATTTCAGTGCGCTGGGCCTGAGCAATGACCTGCTCGATGGCTTGGACCACATGAACATCCGCAAGCCGACACCGATCCAACAACAAGCGATCCCTGCTGTGTTGGATGGAAGAGACCTGATCGCTTGCGCACAGACTTGCACGGGTAAGACCGCTGCCTTCCTGCTCCCATTGATCGATGTGATCATCAGCTACAGACCCAAGGAGGAAGGTAGCATCCGTGGCCTCATCGTAGTGCCCACCCGGGAATTGGCCTTGCAGATCGATCAGCAGTTACAGGCCATCGCCTACTTTACGCCCATCACCTCCATTCCACTGTATGGCGGTAGCGACGGCAGCACCTTCGATTCGCAGAAACAAGCCCTCACCAGCGGGGTTGAAGTGGTGATCGCCACACCCGGTAAGCTGCTGAGCCACCTCAACTTGGGCTATGTTCCGTTGAAAGGCCTGGAAATGCTCATCCTGGACGAAGCCGACCGGATGATGGACATGGGCTTCGTGGATGACATCCGCCGCATCATCACCTTCCTACCCAAGGAGCGGCAGTCGCTGATGTTCAGCGCCACCATGCCCCCTGCCATCCGCGAGCTTACCAAGCAGATCCTCAAGGACCCGGTGGAGATCACCATTGCCCTGAGCAAACCCGCAGAGGGGGTGGACCAGCAAGCGTATGTGGTCTACGATATGCAGAAGGCAACAGCGCTGGAGCATATCCTCAACACCAACGAGGCCACCAGTATCGTGATCTTCGCTGGTCGTAAGATCGAGGTGAAGAACCTGACGCGGCACCTACAGAAGAAAGGCTTCAACGCGGCGGGCATGCACAGCGATCTGGAGCAGACCGAACGTGAAAGCGTGATGCTGGCCTTCCGCAATCGCAAGCTGCGCATCCTCGTGGCAACCGATGTGGTGAGCCGCGGCATCGACATTGACGACATCGATCTGGTGGTGAACTACGATGTGCCCCACGATCCCGAGGATTATGTACACCGCGTCGGACGCACCGCACGGGCTGCCCGCAAAGGCACGGCCATCACCTTCGTGAACGAGAAGCAGATGCGCGAATTCGGGCGGATCGAGGCCCTTATCGGCTACGAGGTGAAGAAGATGCCCCTGCCCGAAGGCACCAACGGCCCGCACTACGACCCCAAGGCACGTGCCTCTAAGGAATCCGGTCGCAACGGTGGCCGTCCGCGAAACGGTGGCCGTTCCGGGTCTGGTGGCCGTGGAGGTGGACCGCGCCGGTGAACTGGTCTAGAACGAAAAAAGGCGGGCCGAAGCCCGCCTTTTCATTTGGATCGTTCCAGCTCAACGGCGGCTCGGGCCGAACTTGGCCTTGTTCTCTTCCAGCACCTTCGTGGCATCCCACGCCTTAGCGGCCTTGCCAACGCGCTCGATCGTCACGTTCTCCATCACATCGTTCTGGGCAATGGCATTCACCACTTCTTGACCGCTCACCACGTAGCCGAACACGGCATGTTTGCCATCCAACCACGGCGTGTCCTTGTGGGTAATGAAGAATTGGCTGCCGTTGGTGGCTGGGCCAGCATTGGCCATGCTCAAGGTACCGGCGCGGGTGTGCTTCAGGTCCGGGTGGATCTCATCTGCGAAAGCATAACCAGGTCCGCCCATACCGGTTCCGGTAGGGTCGCCGCCTTGGATCATGAAGTCGGCGATCACACGGTGGAACTTGATGCCGTCGTAATAGGGCTGGCCTTCTCCTTTCACAGAGTTCTTCATCTTCCCTTCGGCAAGGGCTACGAAGTTGGCCACTGTCATCGGCGCTTTCTCGAATTCGAGCTGGATGCGGATGGTGCCCTTGTTGGTCTTGATGTTGGCGAAAAGGCCGTCTGTTGTATTCTCCACGGGTTTCTGGGTGGGTTGGGTTTCGGTAACGACCGGTGCTGCCACCGTGCCCTCACCACCTTCGGGTGCGGAGTTGCAGGCAGCGAGCGAAAGGCTGAGCAATGCGGGTAGTGTGAACGAGAACAGCATGGTCATGGCTTGTTTTTCTTGGGGGGCGAAGATAATCGGTGTCCGGCGTGAGGCGGAACGGGTTCAGTCGATCAGGACCTCTTCGATCGACTCCAGTTTCTCATCCGTGAAAGCACCTTGCTCGCGGTGAACGATCCGGCCTTGTGCATCGAGTACGAAGAAGTAAGGTATGTCCTTGTCCTTCAAGTCCAGCGCTTCCTTCAGCGGTTCTATGTCCGCTTTGGAGAACAACACGTGATCAACGATCTCGGGGTCGGCGCTCTTGCGGAACTTGTTCAAACTGCCCTCGTAGGCGGCCTTGTTCAGCCCTACGAAGAGCGGCACGAAGTACACATCGGCGTCGTAGGAACCGGCCATCAAACCATGTTTGGCTATGAAGCGCAAGTAGGCCGGCTCGTACCACCCCTCCAACAGCGGACTTGCCTTCTGGCTGTAGGCCAGGCCGATCACCGTCCACGGTTTTCCAGTGGTGGGTAGGGTTATGGTGGTGCCCTTCGCGGTTTCGCCCGTCAGCTCTGGGAACCGGGTCTGGGCACTAAGGCTGGTCGTAAGGCCTAACAAGGCCATGATGATCGTTCTACGCATTCGAGGGGTCCACTTGCAAGGTCCGTTCCAAACTACCGCACACCGTCTTCTGGGTTCTTGCCCTTGTGCGGCCTGAACCAATCCTTCATCCGTTCGATGTCCGCTTCGGGGTTTTCCGTAAGCGGGAAGGGGGCGCTGAGAATGGCCAGTTTCTTCGGGTAATCGAAGGTGGCCAGGATGATGGGGACCCCGGCTTTGGTGGCCATGTGGTGGAAGCCGGTCTTCCAGTTCGGTTGGTAACTGCGCGTGCCTTCCGGGGTGATCCCGATCTTGCTTATCTCGCCACTGTTGAACATGGCTACCACGGCATCCACTAGGTTATTGTGTTTGCTGCGGTCCACCGGATAGCCACCCAGCGCCCGAAAGAGCCAGCCTATGGGAGGTTTGAAGAGCGATCGTTTAGCCAGGTACTTCACGTCGCCCATGTTGGCCAAACGGCGCACACAAAGCCCAACGAAGAAGTCCCAATTGCTGGTGTGCGGGGCCACTACTACGATGTAGCGATCCAGTCCGGCAGGCCGATCATCCTGGATCCGCCAGCCGGCCAGGGTGTGGAAGAAGAAACCGTGGATCCAGCTCAAGGTGTTGCGATCTCGGATCGATCGTGCATCTTTGACACCGATGCTCACGACCCGGACCGGCGGCAAGATAGCAGGCCCACTCGGCTCTTGGATGGCGCTTGGAACTTCGCGGCCTCCTGCTGCGTATGACGGCGCCATGGAAAGGTTGCGCTTCGCTGTATTGGACGTTGAGACCACCAGCGGCGATCCTACCGAAGGCCGTGTGATGGAAGTGGCCGTATTGGCCTTGGATGGTGCCAATGAACGGCTTCGTTGGGATTGCTTGATCCAGCCGCGTACCCATATTCCCGCGTTCATCCGCAGGCTTACGGGCATCGAGTCGTCCATGCTACAACAAGCACCCTACTTCGTGGAAGTGGTGCGCACCCTGGAGACCCTTACCCAGGATCGGATCGTAGTGGCGCACAATGTGCGGTTCGATATGACGGCCTTGGAGCACGAGTTCGCGCGTACCGGTCTGGTGTTCGATCGTCCTACCCTGTGTACCGAGCGCTTGGCCCGGCAATTGGTGCCGCACCTACCCCATTACAACCTCGGGAGCTTGTGCCGCTATTTCGGTATCGAGTTCAAAGCAGCGCACCGTGCCGCCAGTGATGCCGAAGCCACGGCCGCTTTGTTGAAACGCTTGCTTGATGAGTTCGGTGCCGAACGGATCCTCGCTTCGGTGACCACTTGGCCGAAAGCACTTCGCGCCTAAAGCAAGGTATTGGTGGCCCAGAGCCCCCACATCACCACCGAACAGACCAGGCCGATCGTGCCCAGCTTGAGACCCAGCTTGGACCGACGGATACTGTGTGCTGTGTAACGCAGGAGATGCAAGTTGTATTTACGGCTACCCCAAAGGCCGAAGGAGACCGCCAACACCGACAGGACGAAGGCTAGCGAAACCAAATGCACCGCGAAGGCCAACGGAATACTGAGGCCGCCGAAGATCATGGCCACGGTGCTCAATGGTAGGTTCTTCTCCTGCTGCTCCATCAAGCCGATCGCTGTATTGCCGTATGAACGGCGAGCACTTGTGGTATGATCAGCCGCGTATCATCATTGGTGATCACGTGGTCGGCTGTGATCAACCGTTCCTCCTCGCTGATCTGGTTGGCCAAGCGGGTGCGAACGGCCTCCTCCTCCACCCCGTCGCGTTGCATTACCCGTTGGATGCGCAGGTCTTCCGGAGCGGTTACTACGATGATCCGATCCATGTGCTTCGCCCCACCACTTTCCGCGAGGATGGCCGCTTCCATGAGCACGTAGGGAGCTACCTGTGTACCCGACCATTGCTTGAACGCCGCCCTTACCGCTGGGTGGATGATCGCGTTCAGGTCCTTCAAGGCGTGTTGGTCCGAGAAAACGATTCGCGCTAGGGAGGCCCGATCGATCTGGCCTTCGCGTAGGATGTCTTGCCCGAAACGTGCTATGACCGAGGCCTTTACTTCGTCACTCTCGGCGAGCAAGGTTCTACCAGCAGCATCGGCTTCGAACACTGGAACGCCCAACGTGCGAAAAATGCTCGCTACCGTGGTCTTGCCACTGCCGATGCCACCGGTGAGCCCTACGTGTAGCATGTAAGGAGAGGTTTTCGCGGTGCGCCGCAGCTTCAGTGGATCACTGCGCCTTGGCGGTGACCTCGTTCAGCTGCTGGGAATTGTCCATGGCGATGGCGCTCTTCTCGAAACGTAGGCGCACATTGGAATCAACTTCGAGCAGGATCGTGGTATCGGCTACCTCCACCACCTTGCCGTGCAAGCCACCGATGGTGACCACCTTGGTCCCCTTCTGCAACGATTCGCGGAACTTCTTGGCATCCTTGGCCTTCTTCTGCTGAGGACGGATCATAAAGAAGTAGAAGACCACCATCAGGAGGCCCATCATGAGGAAGAAGCTGAGGTCTGCGCCTTTCTGCGGGGCGGCTTGAAGTAGGAATGTCGCGGTGAGCATGTGCTGGTTGAGGGATACTTAGGGTTTGGTGGTGGGGCCAACGACTTCGGCGGTCAAGGTCAGTAC
>JAEYWT010000411.1 GCA_023428865.1 Bacteroidota bacterium
GATGTGTACAGACCCGCCGCTATCGACCAATTGGAGACCTTGGGCCAGCAACTGGGTGTTGTGGTCTACGCCGAACGTGGCAACACCGACCCGGTCGCCATATCGCAGCGGGGTATCGAATACGCCAAGACACACGGCTTCACCGTGGTGATCGTGGATACCGCCGGACGCTTGGCCGTGGACGAGAAGATGATGGAGGAGATCACCCGGGTGAAAGCCGCCATCAAACCGCACGAAACGCTCTTCGTGGTGGATAGCATGACGGGCCAGGACGCGGTGAACACCGCCAAGGCCTTCAACGACCGCCTCAACATCGATGGCGTGGTGCTCACAAAGCTCGACGGTGATACCCGCGGTGGTGCTGCCCTCAGCATCCGCAGCGTGGTGGATAAGCCCATCAAATTCATCGGTACCGGTGAGAAGATGGAGGCCATCGACGAGTTCCACCCCGACCGTATGGCCGGCCGTATCCTCGGCATGGGGGACGTGGTCTCGTTGGTGGAGCGCGCGCAGGAGCAATTCGATGAGAAGGCAGCCCGCGAGCTGAACAAGAAGATCCAGAAAGATCAGTTCGGTTTCGACGATTTTTTGGACCAGATCGGCCAGATCAAGAAGATGGGGAACATGAAGGACCTCATGGGCATGATCCCTGGCGTGGGCAAAGCCTTGAAGAACATCGACATCCCCGATGACGCGTTCAAAGGAATCGAAGCCATCATCAAAAGTATGACGCCCGAGGAGCGCAAGAACCCCGCGTTGATCAACGGCAGTCGTAGGGCGCGGATCGCCAAAGGCAGTGGCAACAACATCGAAGCGGTGAACAAGCTAATGAAGCAGTTCGAGGAGACCCGGAAGATGATGAAGATGATGGGCGACAAGACCAAGATGCAGAACATGATGCGCCAGATGCAGCAAATGCAGGGCATGCGGCGATAGTAGGCATCTTCAACCCTTGACCGATCGACCATGAAATACCTATACGTCCTTGTTCTTCTGGCTTTCGCTGGGGCGACACCGGCAGCGGCCCAGCAATTCGAATACCTCTGGATCCAGACCCATGGCTTGGATGATAACGTGGTGGTCGTATCCTCCAATGGAGCGGTGGAATTCATTCAACCTATCATCCTCGATACGGATAAGGATCTGAAAGTGAGCACGGCTTCTGTTTCGAAGAAGGCCCGCACCTGCATGAAGGCGGTAACGGATAAAGAAGCTCAAGGATGGAGCCTTTTCCAGGTGGACCAAGGGGTGTGGATCATGCGGCGCCAGCTCTGATCCCGATCACCTGGAGGATCTTGGAATTCGGCCGGAAGGGTCTTGCACCGAACGGCTCGGCACTGGGCCTTCCCAAGCGCGTTCCAAGGATGGGACCAGCAACGTATGGGTAGAATGACCAGGATCCGGCATTGGATCTGTGCTCTGTGCCACAAACCCACTGCCATGCGTTCGTTCTTCTGCATCGTCGTACTGCTCTCAGGAGCTATCCTTCATTGTTCCGCTCAAGCAACAAGTGATCGATTCGCTGTCCTCAGCTTCAATGGCGGGTCTACGGGCCATGGTTTTGCCAAGCTGGTGCTGTCCACCGGCGAGCCTGAAGAATTGACCACCGAAGGAAAGAAGGGGCCGACTACGGCGGTAAGCCTTGCCGTTGTTCTTCAACGCTTGGAAGCATTGAAAGCCGAGGGCTGGAACGTGCTTGACCTGGAAGTATCATCGGATAGCCGCGTTTCCAATGGCACGAGCACCTTTCCCGAGGTGTGGTATGTATGGTTCCTAGATCGGAAGGAGTGATCCGGAGTGGAGCCATGGTGCGGAGTATGCTGCTTCTTTCTGGGAAGTTCACAGTGCATCCGGACGGTGTGATAGGGAACCCTCGGTTACCAATAGGCGTACAAAGGCGCCCGTATCACTCTCCCGATGCGCAACATACTGAGCATACTATTCTTTGTAGCGGCTCTATACAGCTCGGCCCAATCTGGCCCTGGTGGTGTAGGTACCAGCAGTAACAACGTACTCTGGCTCGATGCCAACAGTGGGGTATCCCACCTCTTGGGAGCGGTCCACACGTGGAGCGATCGCTCGGGCAATGGGAACCACGCCTACTTGCCCTTGACCATTCCGTTGGGGACACCGAATTTGGTGAACGGTGCGGTGAACGGCAACCGTGCGCTGGATTTCGATGGTGTTGAAGACCAGTTATGGGTGGCGCATCACAGTTCGCTCAACCTTACCCAGTGGCACTTCTTCATGGTGGTCACGGCAGACCTTCAAAAAGACTATAATGCCTGGATCACCAAGGGCGATGATAGCGATGAGAATTTCGAGATGCTCAGTTACAGCGATGGCAACATCCACGCACCCATCAAATGGACGGACGGCACACGTACGCACCCCAGTACCGCCGCAGGGCAAGTGACCACATCCGCCTTCGATATCATCGAATACAGCTATCGGTCCAGCACAGGACGTGATATCTACAAGAACGGCACCAATGTGCAGACGGACAATGAGAGCAAGACACCGCAAACGAACTCCAGACCGTTGTACATCGGTAACGAACGCAGTACCAGCGGTCGTGAATTGAACGGCAAGGTTGCAGAGGTCATCGCTTACAATGCTCCGCTCAATACCACGCAGCGCTTGGTGGTGAACAACTACCTCTCTGCGAAGTATGCTCGTACGCTTAGTGCTGGTGATATCTACCTACAGGACAATGCCGGCCAAGGGAACTACGACTACGATGTGGCTGGGATCGGCCGGGCAAGTAGCACCGACCTGGTCACGGACGCCAAAGGCTCTGGGCTGGTCCGCATCAACAATGCACGCAACCTCGGGAATAACGAATTCCTGCTCTGGGGGCACGATGGTGGTGCTAGTTCAGCGAATGTCATCACCGGCCTGCCAGCTGGTGTAGAAGCCCGTTGGCAGCGGGTATGGCGGGTGAACGAGGTGAACGCGAGCGGCACGGCAGTGGATGTTGGTGGCGTGGACATCATCTGGGACCTTTCCTCCTTTGCGCCCGTGGTGGCTGCGGATCTGCGCATGCTCGTGGATGCGAACAACAACAACAACTTCGCGGACGATGCGGTGATCAGCGGCGCCACCGCGCTCGGAAGCGGTCAATTCCAATTCACGAACGTTACGGCCATTAGCAACAATACGCGCTTCACCATCGCTACGGCCAATTTCCTCCAAACTCCACTTCCTGTGGAGTTCATCAGCTTCCGTGCCACGCCGGTAGGTGCGCATACGGTGCAACTGGATTGGGCCACAGCCAGTGAGCGTGACAACCATTCCTTCACCGTACAACGTTCACACAACACCCAGGAATGGCACGATATCGTTACCGTGGATGCGGTGGGTAACAGCCAGCAAGAAACACGGTATACCGCAACGGATGGAGCAGCACCGTTGGGAATTTCGTACTACAGGGTCATGCAGACCGATCTGGATGGAAGCACATCGCAAACCACGATCGCTGCAGTGGAGATACGACCCGGTAGGGTGGAAGGCCTACTGATCGCACCCAACCCGGCGCTCGACCGATACACGATCACCATTCCCGAGGAGGTCACCGGAAGCCATGCTGTGAAGGTCATCGATCAAGCTGGTAGGATGGTTGTCCAGCACCATTCCATGGATGGACGGAACAGCTTGTCATCCTCGGAATTGCCAGGACTTTCCAGCGGAACCTACACGGTCATTTGGGAGCACGCTAAAGGCACCGTCACCGGGCGTTTGGTGGTTGAGTGAACCAAGTACGGTCTTGCTTTCCCACGGGAGCCGTATACTCGCGGCTCCATGGCCAACCCACGGATCCTCGATGGCAAGCGTTGCGGCGACGCGCTGAAGCTGGACATCGCACGCCGAGCCGCCGAATTGAAGGCAGTCCGCGGTCGTGCGCCGCACCTGGCAGCCGTACTCGTTGGGAACGATGGTGCCAGTCGCACCTATGTGGAGGCCAAGGTGAAGGCCTGCGATGCGGTCGGCTTCCGGAGCACCTTGATCAAGTTGCCCGAGACCATATCGGAGGAAGAGTTGATCGCACGCGTGAAAAGCCTCAACGCGGACGAGCAACTGGATGGTTTCATCGTGCAACTGCCCTTACCGGGCCACATTGATACCGATCGTGTACTGCAGTCCGTGGATCCGAACAAGGATGTGGACGGCTTCCATCCGGCGAACGTGGGCAATATGGTGTTGGGGCTTCCGGGCTTTCTGCCTGCCACACCGAGTGGCATTTGCGAACTGCTCAAGTACTATCATGTTGAGACCGCAGGCAAACACTGTGTGGTTGTTGGTCGCAGCAACATCGTTGGTACGCCCATCAGCATCCTGCTTAGTCGCAACGCCTATCCAGGTAACTGTACCGTTACCCTGGCCCATAGCCGCACCGCCGATCTTGCCTCCATTACGCGCCAGGCGGATATCCTCGTGGTTGCCATTGGCAAAGCCTGCTTCGTTACAGGAGACATGGTGAAGGAAGGAGCAGTGGTGGTGGATGTAGGTATCCATCGTATACCGGACACAACGCGCAAAAACGGTTTCCGCTTGGCTGGCGACGTTGACCATGCCTCTGTAGCTCCGAAATGCGCTGCCATCACACCGGTGCCTGGCGGTGTCGGCCCCATGACCATTACGAGCTTGTTGCTCAACACCTTGAAGGCAGCGCAATAGAACGCTGCTGAACCGTCACGACCCGAACATTCCAACTTTACCGCATGCGATCAACGTTCGCCTTGGTAGCAATGGCTTGCACGCTCATTGCCACAGCACAACCGAAAACAGATAAGGCTACAATACAATGGGGCCCAGAGATACAGGAAAAGACGACCGGGATGTACGGATCGTTGTTCGGCCAGAGCGACGATGCGGTATACATGACCTTCTGGAAGAAGGACAAACTCTTCGTTCAGAAAATGACATCGGCCCTCACCAGTTCCTACCACAAAGAAGTTGACCTGAAGCTGGACAAGAAAGACCTCAACCTGAAGGAAGTGATGTTGGCTGGCGACCGCGTGATCATGTTCGCGAGCCGCTACGACAAGAAGGAGGACCTCAATAGCCTCTACATGCGGCTCTATGATGAGTCCAACATGGTACCAGCAGGTGGTTGGGAGCGCTTGGCGGAATTCAGTTCGGCCAAAGCATATGCAGGCGGTTTCCAAATGGATGTATCGCCCAATGAAGAACACATCCTGGTGGGGATCCACCTGCCGTATGAGAAGGATGCATCAGAGAAATTCCGCGTGCGTGTATACAGTAAGCACATGGACCTGGAGTGGGATCGGGAGATCGTTATGCCGTACACCGATAAGGAGTTCGGCGTTCAAACCCTGCGCGTGGAGAACGATGGGGATGTGATCGCGATCGGGGTGAAGTACCTCGAAAAGCAGGAAGCGCGGGTGAAGAAGCGTGAGGGCAAAGCGGCCTACAATTACCACCTGATCACCTTCACCTCTTCGGGAGACCATACCGACAACGCCATCGCTTCGGGTGACCGGTTCCTGCAAGACCTCACCATCAGTTTGGATGATGGCGATGGTCCTATCCTGTGCGGTGGTTTCTATGGCAACAAAGGCGCCAACAAAGTTCGAGGTGCCTTCTTCATGAGCTTGGATCCCCGCACCAAAGCAGTGTTACACGAGAGCTACAAGGAATTCTCGGACGACTTCATCACCCAATACATGACCGCCAAAGAGGAGGAGAAAGCCAAGAAAAAAGCGGCCAAGAAAGATGAGGACCTCCAGATGTTCGAGTACGATCTGGATGAGATCATCCGCCGCGAAGATGGGGGAGCGGTACTGGTGGGTGAGCAGTACTACATGTACACCACCACCGTGTGTACGACCACACAAAATGGTGGACAGAGCTGCCGCACGGTGTATCACTACATCTACAACGACATCATCGTGGTGAACATCAGTCCCGAGGGTGATATCGAATGGGCCAGTACAGTTCCGAAACGCCAACACACGGCGAATGATGGCGGCTTCTTCAGCAGTTATGCCTTGGAAGTGAAGGAGAGTAACCTATACTTCATCTTCAACGACAATGGCGAGAACCTCTTCAAAGCAGCTGGCGAGAAGTTCAAGCAAATGGACCTGCAAGGCAAAAGTTCCATCGTTACCATCGCTACGGTGGATCAAGATGGTGGCGTGAAACGAGAAGCACTTTTTGATCCCGAAAAGCGTGAGTTGATCCTTCGCCCGACGAGCTGCCGACAACTGGCTGATGATCGCATGCTCCTTTACGCCAAACGCAAGAAGGACTATCGCTTCGGAATGGCCACCTTCATCGACTAAGAGCGAAAGGCCACATCACAAGCCACCTATTGATGTGCTTGATAATGAGTGGATTAGTAGGTGGCTTGTACGTTTATAGATGCTTTCGTCGAAGCGAATTGCGGCTTCGTCTTGACAAGGCCACCCCTTATCTACGAACTTGCATCACCTTCTCAGAGATGACCGGCACACAACACGAAACCATCTGAACCATGTGGCCAGTCCAAACGTTGACATTGTTGCTCTGTCTTACCGATGAAGAACAGCTCTTCGCCCAAGTGGTGCCAGCCGATCCAGTACCGGTGCGCGTAGAGGCGGTGCTTCCACAAGAGACCGAGGTGGAAGAAGAAGGCGCGGTGGAATTCCCTACCGCCTGAACTGCACTGACCAGGACCTTGTCCTGTGGTCCGAAGACCCCGGTGCCGCCGCCTTGGTGCCGGGGTCTACCTTTTCTGGTCCTCAGACCAGGTCTTCGTTCTTACCCAATAGATCACGCAAGCGCTCCAGATCCGTACTGCGTTCGCTATCGCCCAACTTTTCGTAGCTATTCGCTAGGTTGTTCAATTGGCGACGGATGATGTCCATGTTCGTGCATGGTGTGTAGAACGAGGCCCGGGGTTCGATCTTGAGTTTTTCCAGGAACTCATTGATCTCGTTACGCCCCAGGATATCGCCCTGGCTGAAGGCGTTCACGTAGAAGAGCACGCTCTCTTCGGCTTGTTGTCCGCTATCCGCGCCGCCAATGCTGGTCTCATCCAAGTAAGCCAGCACGAAGTGGTTCGGTAGGTTCACGCCGCGCATGGGTAGGCCTAGGTCCTCGGCCAGTACTTGGTAGATGATGGCCAGCGAAAGCGGATTCCCGGTACGCGTATCCAACACTTCGTTGATGTAGGAGTTCTGTGGCGCGTGGTAGTTGCGTTTGTTGCCCTTGAATCCGTGGATCTGAAAGAAGATGTGGTTGAACACACGCACCTTCTCGAAAGCCGTAAGGTGGTCGTTCAGCTCCAGCCAGATATCCTGTCGGATGGAGGCCAAGCGAGCCTTTACTTTCTGCTCATCCATATCAGGGTAGCGGTACCGGCTGATGATAAGCGCCCCTTCGAGCAGGTCTTCGCCGCCACTTTCCTTCCAAGCCTTAAGCCGATCGGTAACGCCTGCGAGGTGGATCGTTTGCAGGATGTCTTCGATCCGGTTGCGGAACAGATCACCCAGGTCGTCGTACTCCCAGGCACGCTCCAGCACCGGCACCACGTGGTCGCCAAGAGATACGATCCGGTCACGGACCTGATGGTACACCCCTTCATCGGGGTCTTCGATCAAAGTGATCAGCGCACGGATCTCGGTCTCGCTCATGGGGGCTGCGTTCGTTCTACACTGCGGATCGCGACGAAAGTATCCGGCACGGGAGGTATATGATCGGTCCGAGGGCACGTAGTTTCAACCATAAGGGGTTGAAGGACAATGAACAACCGAGCGTGAATGAAGCCACTGAATGAGAGGGCCCATGCACCTTTTCCCTATTTTCACTTCATGGAACAGCAACCGCGGCAATTACTCCTTGGAACGGCACTTCTATTCTCATTAGGCTCAGTAGCGCAAGAAGTTCCAATTAACATTGAAGGGCACGTTATAGTACCCGCTCAAACTAACGCACCTGTAGTTCATGATGGATCGCAACCTAAGAGCGTGGCTGAAACCATGCCATCTTTTCCAGGCGGGGACGCTGAACTGTTCAATTACTTGATGAAGAACCTTGAATATCCTTCGAGTGCTAGGAAGGACAGGGTTTCAGGAGTGGTGTACACAACATTCGTAGTGGACACAGATGGCACACTAAAGGATATCCAGGTATTAAGCGGAGTTCGTGAGGAC
>JAEYWT010000295.1 GCA_023428865.1 Bacteroidota bacterium
GTGCTAGCCGGAGCCGATATGGGACCTGCGAAACGGGCGAAAGCGGAGGAACTGAAAGTGCCAGTGATAGACGAAGAAGAATTCAAGCGGATGATCGAAGGATGAAACTGTTCGACCGGCTGAAGGAGTGGATGGGCATACGTCGCCTGTTGCGTGAAACGCCGCAGGATCGCAAACCCATTGCCCGGAATCTAGCCCTTGCACGCAAGGTGGCCATCGTTTACGTGGTGGAGGATGAGACCGCACACAACCATGTGCGGAACTACGTGAAACGCCTGAAAGAGGAGCTCGGCATCAGCAACATCATGGCCCTGGGTTATTGCGATCAGAAAGTGCTTCCGCATTATCTCCACGCTAAACTCAACTTCGATGCCATCTGCCTCAAGGATCTCAATTGGTACCGTATACCGCAAGGCAACACGGTACAGAACTTCATGGCCGAGGAGTATGAGATCATCATCGACCTCACCATGGAGGATCGCCTGCCCACCCAATACATCCTGGCCAAGAGCCGCAGCCGTTTCAAAGTGGGGCGCTGGAGTGATAGCAACAAGCGCATACACGATATGATGATCGACATGGCCGGTGGCCGAAGCCTTCCGCAATTGATCCAACAGGTACACCATTACCTACTGATGGTGAACTCCAAACCCGAACCTTCTCTCAACTAAGCGCCTTAGCGCAACGCACCATGGACGAACGTTTTCGCGGCCTCGGGGTCGCTTTGGTCACACCCTTCCGCTCCAACGGCGGCATCGATTATGCTGGACTCGAAAAACTGCTGGAACTCCAGATCACCGGTGGGGTGGATTATGTGGTGAGCATGGGCACCACCGGCGAAAGTGTCACACTCACCAAAGAGGAGAAGAAACAGCTGCTAGCCACCACGGTGGAATTGGTGCGCAACCGCGTACCCGTGGTCTTGGGTGTTGGAGGCAACAACACGGCAGAGGTGATCGAGACGCTCAACGGTTTCGAAATGGACGGTGTGGATGGGATCCTCAGTGTGAGCCCGTACTACAACAAGCCTACACAGGAAGGGATCTACCAGCACTTCAAAGCCATCGCGCAGGTCAGCTTACGGCCGATCATCCTCTACAACGTTCCCGGCCGCACCGGCAGCAACATGAGCGCCGAGACCACGGTGCGGCTGGCAAAGGACTTCAAGAACGTGGTGGCCATCAAAGAAGCGAGTGGCAACCTCGATCAAATGGGCACGATCCTCAAGCATAAGCCTGCGGACTTCATGTTGATCAGTGGAGATGATACCCTCACACTGCCTGCTATCGCCATCGGTGGCGTTGGTGTGATCAGCGTGGTGGGGAATGCACTACCTGCGGAAACGAGCAATTTGGTGCATGCTGCGCTGAAAGGAGATATCGTAACAGCGCGTAAGGAGCATCTGCGGTTGATCGAGATCATCAACCTGCTCTTCGCTGAAGGCAATCCCGGCGGCATCAAGTACGTAATGAAGGCCTTGGGCATCTGTGGCGACCACATGCGACTACCCTTGGTGAACATCAGCGAAGCCACGGAAAAGAAGCTGTACCAAGCCTTGGCTGATGCTGAGGTAGTGAAACTGTGATCCGATAAGTGGTGAGGAATTCGCCACGCCATGGCGGAATTCCCACCACATTCATCTTCGTCCGGGGTGCGTAGCATGGTCCATCCACCGTTCCACCAGGGAATACTCCGGACCTTGGTGTACCGATCGAACACAGAACTGTACAGTGTATTCCGATCTTCGTGCCATGGATTTCCTTGCCCTCGACTTCGAGACCGCCACCACCCAGCCGGATAGCCCGTGTGAATTGGGGATCGCCGTTGTGCGTGGTGGCGTGGTACGCGAAGTGAGGAATTGGCTGATCAAGCCGCGGTATTGGCCCCACTTCAGCCCGTGGAACGTGGCCGTGCATGGGATCAGGCCGGAGGATGTTGCTTCCGCGCCACGGTGGGAGGGGATCTGGAAAGAGGTGGCCCCGGTACTTCACCAGCAGACCGTGGTGGCCCACAACGCCGCGTTCGATATGACCGTGCTACGCAGCACCTTGGCCACGTATGGTTTGGAGCATCCCACCTTCCAATACTTCTGTAGTATAAGTATGTGCCGCAAAGTGTGGCCTGGGCATCCATCGTATGGATTGAAGGCCATGTGCGATCTGCATGGCATCCGCTTCAGGCACCATCGTGCGGGCAACGATGCCGCCGCAACGGCAGAGCTGGTCCTGCGTGCGCTGGAGAAGAGACCATCCTTCGATATGCCGCAGTTCCTCTTGGAGGCGAAGGTGAAAGTGGGTGCTTTCTATCCCGGAGGGCAACGCACTCCTGGCGGCAAACTTTCCGCAGCGGTCAACTATTGAGGCTCCACCACCACATGGGTAAAGGGCGACGCCGTTCTGCCGAAGCGGGCCAGGGTGCGGTCCATTCCATTGGGCGTGGATAACACCCTGGTATGCGCGAACGCTTTGATCGTTTCGAGCGTATGTGCGTGATAGGACGCGCTCATTTCGGGGAAGCCGAGTTGTTCGTAGTAGGCATCGCTTCGTATCAACGCCGCTTTCGCAGCGGCCGGGCTTGGGTACAATATCGTATCCAGGATATGCACCACGCCTTCTTCCGTCAATAGTTCAACACAGCGCTCCAGCACTCGCACCGGCTCCGCGAAATACTGGAAGCTCGCCGCGAATACGATCACATCGAAGTTGTCTTTCGGAAGCTCGGAAGTGAAGAGGTCCGCGCGGATGAATGTTGCTGAAGCGAATACCCGTGCCGCTTGTTCCAGCTCTTCGGTGAAGACATCCATGCCGATCACATCATGACCGTTCTGCTGAAGAAGAGCTGTCAGCCAGCCGTTCCCACAACCTACTTCCAGGATCCGTTGCGGGGTTCCGGATCGAGCCAGTTCGCGTATCAATCGGTTCGCACCGCGCTTACGGATCCGCCATTCTTCCGCATTCCACAAGCCATCGCCTGCAGGCAGCATAGCGACTTCTTGATCCGTGAGGATGCGTTGCTCAGCTTTTCGTACACGTCCATAGACATCCTCGAAGGAAGAAGGTGGTGATAGAAGGTACACACCTCGCTCCAAAGGGTATCCCTCCAACCAGCCATGTGTGGTGCTTTTCGTCATCGCTTCCGCAAGGTGATCACGAAATGGTCGCCCCAGTCACGGAAGGGTGGGTATGTTGCGATACGGTCATCCAACTTCATCAACCAGTTGCTGAGCCTAGGCCAACGTTGCAGGAACCGTTCTCGTTGTGGAGGCGGGGCGAATACCGAAAGTCCACGCTGGGCAAGTACTTCGAACGGAGCGCCCAACTGTTGGCGAACATCGCGGGAAGAGTAATAATGACAAGGGAAGTCCACACCCTCTATGCGTGCGTTCGTATGGCGTTCGAACCGACGACGGGCCAGGCCGAAGTTGCCCTTCAAGGCAGCTGCCATTTCCCATGGACATATCCTAGGCATGATCACCAAGGTACACGTACCGCCTGGCAGTATGATCCTCTCCATGGCGTTCAAGACCAGATCAAGGCGGTCGGTGCAATTGAGTCCACCGAAGTTGCTGAACACATGATCGTAGCGCTCTTCGCCAAGCCGATCCAATTCTAGGTAGGAGCACTGAATGGTCCGCCAGCTCGATGAAGCCTTGGCTTGTTTCAACAGCTGTTGTGCCACCATGCCCGGCGCGATATCCGTTGCGGTTACCCGCATGCCCTGCTCAGCGAACCACGCACTGTCTATACCTGTGCCGGAGTTGAGTTCCAACAACCGATCACCTTTTCGCATGTGCCGCAACGCTTGTGCCCGCACACGATCACGCACCCACCCGATCATGGGATCGGCCGCATCGATGGCATCGAACACATCCGCCTGTTTGGAGAACGCCTCGGCCGCAGTGTTGCCCATGGTCGAGTAGGGTGCGTTCATGCAAGAGCCAAACGTGCCAGTCGCCGACCTTCAACGTAGGTGGCAGGCAAGTAGTAGAAGACGGAAAGGGCGCGCTTGGCTTGGAAGTCCCGCTTACCCATCAGTGCGTTCCGGATGGCGAGCAGGGCTTGTCTCCTTCGGTAGCGTTTGTGTACATAGCGATGCAAACGTTTGTAATAGGCCGGGCGTTGCCGGTTCCTGAACATCATGGCCAGGTCGTCGCTATCGGTCCAGTTGGCCTTGGTAACAAGATCGACTTTCACCTTGTCGTAGAACACAGTGCCAGGCAATGGATAGGAGATGGATACACCGATATCATCGGGCATCAACTCCTCCACCATACGAATGGTCTGTTCCACATCGGCTTCGGTCTCGCCTAGGTAACCGAATTGTAGGAAGAAGCATACCCGTACCCCTTTACCGCGCAGGGCAGTTGTGGCTTCGGCGATCTGTTGGACCGTGGTGCCTTTGTCCATGGCATCGAGGATCCGCTGGCTGCCACTCTCCGCACCAA
>JAEYWT010000417.1 GCA_023428865.1 Bacteroidota bacterium
GTGTACTTCAAGCTGGCATCCATGGTGGTATTGCCCGCCCACATGCCCCAGGCGCTGCCACCAAGGCTCTTGCGGGCGTTGGTGCCGTAACAGCTTGCACCCGCTGTTCGCAGGTCTACGTTGACACTCGTGGATCCAAGGGCCACGGCATTGGCGGTCATGATGCCGAAGTGGTTGCGATGGCGCACTGCTACTTGGTAGTTTCCGGGTGCCGCTTGGAACTGCAATGGGCCGGTGCCGTCGGCGGAAATGATGTCGCCATCCCGCTGCAGCAGACCACACCGTGTGGCTACTACCGTGTATGGTGCCGTGGGCAGCCGTAGTTCAACGAGTACCCAATCTACGATGGCATCGTTGCCTGTTACGGCCAGCATGCCAGGCGCAACTTGCTCGCCACCGCCACCCACCTGGGTGAAACCGAGTGTGGTGTACGGCTCTGTGGTAGGGATACGCGATGCTGCGCGCAGATCATCACGCATGAGACCGGCTACGGGATCGTAGGGGCCATCCAACCACACTTTCGGGGCAGCGGCAACGGTGTTCGGTACGGCCAAGCATCCACCGGTGATGCGGGTGACAACGTCGTTGGCATCCTGGTTAACGATGTCGGTGATGGAGGCGATGCACACCATGCCACCGGTGAGGTTGAGGTAGTTGATACGGCACAGTGGAACCGCCGTGGTGCTCCGTACCATGGAAGAGTCAACAATGGAAAGGCCGATCACTTTGGTGCCGCCCAGCGTGGAGTTCATGGAGATGTCGCCCACCAGGTTCGGTACCAGGTTGGTGACCGACTGGATGGTGAGGCCGCCCATGTTGAATTCGTAGCCCAATACACGACTTGTGGGGTTGCGTACGAAGACATCCACGGTCTTGTTCACCGGATCGAGGTTCCCCAGGCTCAGCCATACGGTATCCGGCGTGCTCAGGTATCCGCGTGGGAATTCGCACCATGGGTGGTAGTCCACGATGGTCTGCGCATTGTGGATGTCGCGCTGGGTGTAGCAATTCACCATCAACGCCGCATCGCTCACCGTGATGTCGCCATCGGCGTTCAGGTCGTTACAGTTCGTGGGTACGATGTCATCACCGAGGATGGAAGAGACGTAGGTAACGGCATCCACGGGGTTCTGCAGGAAGTCGTTGCTCAGGTCACCGCGTTTCACCGGACCATCACATACGCCGGTGCAATCGAAGCGTGCATCACCGTAGGCCTGGCCTAGGCAATCGGCAAAAGGTGCACAGTTGCTAACGATGGTGAAGGAGGGAACGTTCTGTGCGTTGCGCGTTAGGTTGATGCAGACCTGTGCGAAGTTGTTGGTGTAGTCGCGTTCGTGACGGCCCAAGGCATCGGCGGCGCGCTGCCAGTTCGTGCGAAGCACCAAGGTGTACACGCCTGCGGGCACATTGGTCACATCGATCCAGTTGCAGGTGGTGCCCGATCCGTAGATGTCGTAACAGCCCTTACTGATACCCATGTTGCTGCATCCGAATTGGCCGGTGTTACCCGGATAGCAACCCACGTCGATCACACAAAAACCGTTCTTGAAGCCCACTGGAATGGCGTTACCGCTCTGGTCGAATAGGATGTAATCCGCGTAGCCTTGGTAGTGCGCGTGGCCGTGGCAGTTGTTCGTGCTGAACATCTGGGGCTGCGAACTGGGGCTTCCGATGTAATAATCGGTGGTCCCTATGTTCTCGATGCGGGTGGTGAAACGGATCACGTAGCGCTGACCCAGACCGCCGGTGCAACCTTCCACTGGTGCACAAACATCGGTGATGTTCACCGTGCTCATGGTCATACTGCTCTGCAAGGCCGACGAGCTCATGATCAGATCGGGTCCATCGGGGCAGGTGGGGTCACCGAAGGCGATGCAACAATCGGTGCATGCCACGGTGGCCAATGGGTTGTAGTTGCACGATTGGCTGTTCATGCAACCAACCACCGGTCCATTGTAGACGATGGATACCGTTACCGCGCCATTGCAGGAGCCAGCGTTGTCTCCGATGCGTAAGTGATGGAGAACACCACCAGGCATATTCGCGTTCACTTGGGCTTGCAGGCCGCAACCACCATCGTTGTCATCGCCGAAGGTAGCACCCTCGATGCCGTCGCTCAGCACCAAGGTGCCACAGGCCATGTCGTACAACCAGATGCGCGTATCGCAGGTGTTGGTGTTGCAGGTGGTGATGGTATAGGCACCCGTTTGTGGTGGGGTGAAATCGTACCACTGTTCCACTGCCGTGGTGGTAATGGTGGCCAGGGTGACCGGATACGTGGATCCCACAGGAGCCAGGGTAAGAGGAATGGCCGATTGACAGCTGAAACCAGGGGCGCAGTTGAAGTCCGTTTCTTCGAAGTTGGTGAAGTTCCCACCTTGGCGGACCAGGTTGTCGTTCAGGTAGACCCGATATTCACCATTTCCGTAAGTACAGCACATACCGTCTCCGTAGCTATCGTTGATACGGAACACTAGGCACGTGTTCTCTGGCACACAGACCGTGGTGCCGTTACGGTTGGTGGTGTTATTGCCACTCGCAATGGTTGCTCCGTTGGAACCGTTGCGGAGTATCCAAGAGGTTTCCGACGGATACTGGTCGTTGATGATCTCGATCCGGACGCGCTGTTGACCGGCAGGGCAGCTGTAGTCGCACGTGCCGTTGTTGATGTTAACACTGCCACTGTAGTTGTTGGCGGTGGTTTCGTTGCAACCCAATACAGCCGTCAAGTTCCCAACGAAAACATCGTCAATGGCAATGTCGCTTTGTACGCCGGTGCCGGTGACCGCCCGGAAGCGGATACGCAGGTTCGACTGGCCGATGTAAGGGGAGAGGTTCAGCCAGCCTTGTTTCCAGCGGTGGCCTTGGTCACCACTGATGGTCCAGACATTGCTCACTACGGATCCATTCACATTCAGGTCCACCGCCAAGGTGCCCTGTTGGCTGCCACGCATATGGTACCAGAAGGTGAGGTAGGGCGAAGAAAGCGAAGTGAGGTTATAGCATGGCGATTCCAATATTGCCGTGCGTGCTGGTGTGGCACCGGCCGCTGCCGCCGATACGTACATGTACTTGCCCAGCGTGTTCTGGGTGGTGTGGTCACCGATAGGACCAGTATTCGCTGTGGGGGTTCCATTCGCATCCACCCACCAATCCAAGTTATCGCTGCTTAGGTTGGACCAGTTGTTCACCAAGGTACCTGGTGTGCCAACAGTGAAACCCGTGAAGGCTTCATTGGATGGAAAGGACGTGACGCATTGCGAGCGAGCTTGGAATGAGAATGCAACGGCCAGCCCAGCAACGAGTAGTTTGGTGGTCATAGAGGAACAGGTTAGAACGTCGCAAGATAGAAGTCACGCAACTCATAGCGCAGGATCGTATGCCACAAACGTGGGATCCTGTCGTGCTTCGATCACTCCGGCTATCTTCACCGCCCAGAAACGAACCCCATGGCACACGGACTATTGAAAGGAAAGCGCGGCATCATCACGGGTGCGCTCAACGAACAAAGTATCGCTTGGAAAGTAGCCGAACTGGCTCACGCTGAGGGGGCTACCTTCGTGCTTACCAATGCGCCGGTAGCCATGCGCATGGGCGAGATCAACAAGCTGGCCGAGAGCACCGGAGCCACCATCATTCCGGCCGATGCCACCAATGACGCCGATCTGGAGAAGCTCTTCACCGAAGGGGAGAAGGCCCTTGGCGGCAAGCTCGATTTCGTGCTGCACAGCATCGGCATGAGCCCCAACGTGCGCAAAGGCCGTAAATACGACGACCTCAACTACGAGTGGTACAAGCAGACCTTGGACGTGAGCGCCATGAGCTTCCACCGTATGCTCCAAGCGGCGCACAAGCTGAATGCGTTGGCCGAAGGCAGTAGCGTGGTGGCCCTCAGTTACATCGCCGCACAACGTGTGTTCCCCGATTACGGTGATATGGCCGACGCCAAAGCACTGCTGGAATCCATCGCCCGTGGCTGGGGATACCGCTTGGGCAAGGAGAAGAAAGTGCGCGTGAACACCGTGAGCCAAAGCCCAACGATGACCACCGCCGGTGCAGGTATCAAGGGTTTCGATGGCTTCTTCGGCTTCGCCCAGGAGATGAGCCCCCTAGGTAACGCCCCGGCCGAAGCTTGTGCGCAGTATTGCATCTCGCTCTTCAGCGACCTGACCAAGTACGTCACCATGCAGAACCTCTTTCACGACGGCGGGTTCAGCACCACCGGCGTAACGCCCGAGGTGATGGCGCACTTCGCGAAGAGCGAGTAGGGTGGCTTCTGTGTAGGGTGAGGCTGGACCACATGTCCGGTTCGGCCCTATTTTCGCTTCCCACATTCCATGATCCACCTCCGTACGCTCTCCCTCGTACTCGTCTTGGCCAGCTCTTTGGTCGCTTCTGCTCAAGGCGGCAAGGCCTTCTTGAAAGAAGGCGATGCCTTCCGCAAAGCCAACCAGCTGGAACAAGCACTGGAGAAGTATGGCTTGGCCATTGCCGTGGATCCGAAGTTGGTGAAGGCCTACCAAGCCCGCGCCGAGGTGAACGAATTGCTAGGCCACAAGCAGGCCGTGGCGAATGATCGTAAACTCATCGCCGAATTGATGCCGGAAGAAGCCGCTTTCGGCGCCGCTGCTGCCATGGCTTACCTGGAAGTGGATAGCCCTGCTGTAGCCCGAGCGCTCGCGGAAACAGCATTGAAGCGTGACACCAAGAACATGCAGGCGCTCCAAGCCATCGTGCGCGCGTCGTTGAAGCTGGGTGATCTGGATCGGGCCACTTCTGCTTCTGATGCGGCGGTCGCACTCAAAGGCACCACCGATACCTACTACCTCCGTGGCTTGGTGCGCACCGCCACGCGCGACTACCAAACGGCCGAGAGCGATTTCGACCGGGTGATCGAATGGAACAAGCTCTACGAACCGGCTTACGTGGGCCAAGCCGAGGTGCAACTGGCCATGTACGAGCGCTACACAGGCCCCACCATGCAGATGCGCACCTTGGAAAAGGCGATCGACAAATGCCGGTTGGCGCTGGAGCTGAACCCCCAAAGCACCGATGCACTGTTTTGGCGAAGCAAGGCCTACGCAGCCCAGAAAGAGTACGCCAAAGCGATCGACGACATCAGTCGGTGCCTGGCACTGGGCCGCACCGATCGCGCCGTTTACCTGCAACGTGCCCGCTACTACCATGGCTACGGGCAACACCAGAATGCGGTGAACGACTTGAACAAGGTGTTGCTGGAGAACCCCAGGGATGTTGAACTGTTGCTCCTTCGTGCCGAATGCAAGGAAGCCAACTTGGACATGGACGGCGCATTGAAGGACTTGGAGCACGCACAAAAAGAAATGACGGCGGACCCGACCTATGGTGTGGAAGCCAAGCGGAAGATCGATGAGGCACGTGTTCGTATCGCGCAACAGGTCTTCGAAATGAACCGCGAAAGCGATGCTCCGCGCCTCACCATCGTGGATCCATACAGTCGCGATAGTGTGGCCAAAGTGTCGGCTTCGCTCACTCACCTCAAAGTTTCGGGCCACCTGCTTGATCGCAGCTTGTTGAAGACCATCACCGTGAACGGGACGGCCGCTCAATACGATAAGGAAGAGAAGGACCCACAGTTCTTCGCTGTGATCCCGTGGGGCGCTACCGACAAGGAGATCGTGGTACAAGCGATCGATATCTATGACAACTTCACCAGCGTGGCCCTGCGTGTGGAACGTAGTGAAGGCATAGCCCCCGTGATCACTCTTACGGCGCCGGTGGCCTCGAACGATCGGGTCATCACCATCGAAAGCGGCAAGGAAACGGTCTTCGTGGAAGGGCGTGTAACGGATGGTTCGCCGATCCGCCTGATCGCCGTGGATGGGGTGAACGCCAGTTACGCACCGGACCAGATCAACCCTGAGTTCTCCATCAAGGTGGATGTGAAGGACAAGGATCGCTTCACCGTGCATGCGGAGGATCAGTTCGGCAATGGCACCGACCTGGTCTATACGCTGGTGCGGAAGGCACCTACACCCACACCAGCCAAGCCAACGGAACCTGCCGTGGCTGCGTCCACCACACCCGTGTCGCGTACCGGCACCACGTGGATCATCCACATCGAGAACAGCAACTACCGCAACTTCCCCGCGATCCAATCTTCCAGCGCCGACGCGGCCAAGATGCAGAAGGCTTTTTCGAACTACGCCGTCTCCAAGACCATCAACAAGAAGAACTTGACCAAGGAACAACTGGATCGGTTCTTCAACATCGAACTGCGCGACCTGGTGCGGACCAACAAGGTGAGCACCATCCTCGTTTGGTATACCGGGCACGGCAAGTCCGTTGGCGGCAAAGCATATTGGGTGCCCATCGATGCCCGTAAGGACGATATCTACAGCTATTTCAACTACGGCTCGCTGAAAGCCCAGATGCAGAACTACAGCGAGAGCGTGGACAAGACCGTGGTGGTGTCCGATGCCGCTGGCAGCGATGCTTCCTTCTACGAACTGACCCGATAGACCTTCCCGATGGAAATGCCTCTTCGTGGCCCGAACAGACCAAGCCCGAAGGGTAGGTCTCTCCGCGCCTTGCATGTGTTCGTGCTGTGCGCACTGGCGCTCACAACAGCGGCCCAGCGTTATTTCTTCGAGAATATCAGTGTACAACAGAACCTGCCGGCCTCCAAGGTGTATGCCGCGTTGCAGGATGGATTTGGCCTGGTGTGGATCGGCACAGAAGCAGGCCTTGCGAGCTACGATGGCAATAAGGTGATCACCTATAGCGCACAGAATGGCACAGCAGCCGGTGGTGTGCGGTCGTTGATGGTGGATACCGATGGTCGACTTTGGGCAGGTCACCTCGATGGCGGCATTACGGTAAGTGATGGCAACAAGTTCACCGCCTATACGATCGGAAAGGACATGCACAGTGCGATAACCGCACTGGTGCAAACTGCAGATGGTCTCGTTTGGGTGGCCACCGCAGGGCACGGAGCTTTCCGGGTTGATGCACTACCATCCGAGGGTAACACATTACAGGTTACGAACTTCACCGAAGCTCAAGGCTTGCAAAAGGTGCTGCTCTCTGCCACGGGAATGAAGGACGGTCGGATCTGCTTTGTTGAGGACCGAGGTACCCTGCGCGCCATAAGTAAGGCCGCATCGAAGGCCGAGGAATTGAAGATACCCGGCTGGCAAGAGCTCTTTGAATGTAATACGCTCTTCGAGGACAGCCGTGGTGCGCTTTGGCTCGGTACGCGTGGAGGCGGTGCGTTCAGGTTCGAACAAGGTAAAGTCCGTCAATTCTCTCCAGCCAACGGGCTTGGTAGCGGCACCGTTCTGTGCTTCGGCGAAGATGGCGATGGTGGTATCTGGGCCGGCACGCTCGATGGGGGCGTTTCCCTCATTGAACAGGAGCGGGTGCGCACCTTCAGTAGATCGAATGGTTTGCATAGCACATTCGTTCGATCCATTACGCGCGACCGTGAAGGCAATCTGCTGATCGGCACCAACGATGGCGGCCTGGACATCTTCAAGGGTGATCGATTCGTTTGTTTCAGCGCTTCGGATGGCCTGGTGGATACCCAGGTTTGGGCAGTGACCGAGGATGACAAGGGGCGTGCCTGGTTCGGGACCAATGGCGGTATCGTTATCCTTTCCGATCGTGAAGGTGCCGGCATCGAGCGCACGATCACGGTTCAGCAAGGCATGCTGCCCACCAACTTCATCCGTTGCCTACGCGAAGACGATAAGGGCTTCATGTGGATCGGAACCGATAACGGTGGACTGTTACGCTACGACCCGCGCACGGAGCGCGTGGTGCAGGAAGTGGAGGTGGTGCTCGGCGCGGGCAAGGTGAACGCCCTCGAGATAGGCCAACCCGGTGAACTCTGGATCGGAGGTGTGAATGGTCTCGTTCGCCATGTGCCAGGCTCGGGCACACCACCAACGACCATCACCGAAGAGGAGGGGCTGGCATCCAACAACGTTGCTTCCATCTATCGAGACCAACAAGGCACCATCTGGGTCGGTAGCACGGTGAAAGGGATCACCCGCATCAATAACGGTCAGGCCAAGGCATTGGATCTCGGTCGCTCCTTCACCGCAACGGCATTCGTGCAAGATGATGAAGGTCGCATTTGGGTGGGCACCGAGGGGCAGGGCATCATCGTGCTGGAGAATGGGAAAGAGGTACAGCGCTTCACCGAGGAAGAAGGCTTGCTGAGCAATACGATCAAAGCGCTCGGCCGTGATCAGAATGGCCATGTTTGGATCGGCACCAACAAGGGCCTCAACAAATGGCGCCCGAAGAAAGGGGGCTTCATCGCCTTCACGGAGCGGGCGGGTTTCACCGGTATCGAAGTGAAACCGAATGCGGTGTGGACCACCAAGAAAGGCGACATCTGGTTCGGTACGGCCAATGGTGCCACGCGCGTGGGCAATGAGAAAGGAGCTGAACGTTCGGTCGCGCCCTTGGTCTCCATACGTGGCTGGAAGGTGAACCTCGAAGACCGCCCGATGGACGAAGTGCGCCTGGACCACAGCGATCGGAACGTGCGGATCGCGTACAGCAGCGTTTCCCTTAGCGATCCCGGCGCGGTGCGCTACATGTACAAACTGGAAGGCTTGGATGATGAGTGGGAACCGATCACCACCGAGACCGATGCCTACTATCCTGCGCTACCACCAGGCTCTTATACCTTCCAAGTGAAGGCCATGGACCGCAGCGGCCTGTGGAGCGATCCACCCACCGAAATGGAATTCACCATCCTGCCGCCTTGGTATCGTAGTTGGTGGTTCTACACGGCCCTGGCCGCGCTCATCAGCATCGTGCTGTTCAGCTACATCAAGGTACGCGAACGGCAGCTGCGTATGCGTAACATCATCCTGGAGCGTAGGGTGGAAGAACGCACCGCCGAAGTGGTGGCGCAGAGCAAGGAGATCGAAGGCCAAAAGGTTCGTATCGAAGACCTGCTGCTGAACATCCTTCCCAAGGAGATCAGCGAGGAGCTGAAAGAGAACGGTAAGGCCACGGCACGCCGCCATGATCAGGTGACCGTGATGTTCACCGATATGAAAGGCTTCACCCAAGTGGCCGAGAAGATGACACCGGAGGAACTGGTGAGCGAACTGGACGATTGTTTCATCCGCTTCGATGAGATCATCGGGAAGTACGGCATCGAGAAGATCAAGAC
>JAEYWT010000299.1 GCA_023428865.1 Bacteroidota bacterium
GGTGCGCATAGTGCTCTCGATGCGATCACTCAGCGCGGCATGTTGCGGACGTACTTGCTCCAGGAATGATCTGAAGAAGCTACGCGCCGCCTGGTACGCTGGGTCATTGGCCATCGCCTTAGCGAACTTCTTGGGTCCCGACTTCAACGCCAGGTTGGTCTTTCCTTCATCCACCAACACACTACGCGCGTAGAGGTCGTCCACCCAGGCATCGCTGTTGCCTTTGAAGCGCGTGTTTATCTCCTTGAGCACTTCGGGTTGGTTGGCCACCGGCACATGGGCGCGGTAGATGGGCAGGAGGGCTTTGAAAACCCGCTTGTCCACTTCGGCATCGTAGTCCTTGAAGTAACCTGCCATGGCGCTACTACGTTCGGTAGCCTTCGCTTCGAATTTGCCTTCTGCTGCCAGTTTCTCATGTTCCTCGGCCAGCTCTCGGAACCCATCGGCGAAGCGGAGCACTTCGGGGCCGTAGTACACCATTTCCACGAAGAGGTCGCGCGCAATGGCGAGCGGCACGTATTGGCCGTAGAGTTCCTTCAACGTTGGCAGCACGGCTTGTAGATCCGCGCGACCGAGCTTTTGTGCCTTGTCCACATAGATGCCTTCCTGTTCGCGTTTGCGATCAAGGGTGTGTAGCTCCTTCAATCCGCGCACTTCACCGATCCACTTCTTCCACGCATTGCTGATGCTGGCTTGTTTATCGGCATACTGGATGCGTGTCTTATCGCTCGCCCGCATTGCCGCATCGATCACCTCCAGGCTTGCAGAACGCATCTTGACCCGCAGTGGATCGGCGGTGTTGAGGACATAGTCGACCGCATAGGAGCTCAGGTAACGCTGGGTGCTTCCAGGGAAGCCGAAGATCATGGCGAAATCCCCCTCCTGCACGCCCGCGATGTTGACCGGTAGGGAATGGCGAGGTACGAAGGGGACGTTGGCATCGGAAGGTTCAGCAGGCTTGTTGTCCGGGCCGGCGTAGATGCGGAAGATGCTGAAATCGCCGGTATGGCGCGGCCACATCCAGTTGTCGGAATCGCCACCGAACTTGCCAATGCTGCTGGGCGGTGCCCCCACGAGCCGGACATCGCGGTAGGTCTCGGTAACGATGAGGTAGTACGAATTGCCGTAGTTGAACGGACGTACGACTGCTTGGTAATGTGTGCCTGCGATGGCCTCCTTGGCAATGGCTTCCCCCAACTTCCCGACCGCATCACGGCGTTTGGCTTCGCTGGCATTCACCTCGGGACCAACCTGGGAAAGCACACGTTCGGTGACGTCTTCCATGCGGATGATGAAGGTGGCGGTAAGGCCGGGGTTGCGCAATTCGGCCGCTTTGTCTTTCGCCCAGAACGCATCCTTGAGGTAGTCGTTCTGCAAGCTGCTGTGTTCCTGAATAGCACTGAACCCGCAATGGTGGTTGGTGAGGATGAGGCCCTGGGTGCTGATCACTTCCGCGGTGCAACCACCACCGAAATGGACGATGGCATCCTTGATGCTGCCGTTGTTGATGGAGTAGATGTCTTCCGCCGTGATGCGCAAACCGGCGGTCTGCATGTCGCCCTCGATGCTTTTGAGCAAGGTGGGCAGCCACATGCCTTCGTGGGCACGGAGATGTAGACTGAAGAGCAGGCAGAGGGCAAGGAGTACACGCATGGTTCGTGGGGTCTGCTGCAAAGATGGGGGAACATGCCGTTGGCAGGCCCGGTCGGTTGACCAGCTGTTGTACTGCGGGCCATACGGTCTGTAATGGGTGGTGCGTGAACGCTCGAAAGCCTTAGGCTACGATGATGGGGTACGTTGGACCGTAAGTAACGCCAACGCCCAGGTCCTCAACGCGTATCGGTTGGCACTGATGACCCCTGTGAACCAGATGGTGCTTGATGCGGTCTACGTCGCTCTTCGCTGATGAGGTAAGCCAGCATCACAATGAGCAACAGGAAGATGAACGCTTTGGGATCCTTATACAGCGGACGCTTGGGCCGCTGCACGGCTTTGGTGTAGTTGTAGATGAGCCGTTTGGGGTCGCGGTAGCGCGCGATCTCCGCATCGGTGGGCAAGGGTTGCCCTTCGGGAGTTATGCGGTATTGGCGCTTCATTTCCGAGGAACAAGGTAGGTGCGTAACTGGCCCAAGACGCGATGGGTGCGCATCTTGGCGGCATCCTCGCCGATCCCGAGCACCTGGCCCAGTTCGGCGAAGCTTAATCCATCCATGTAGCGTAGTTCGATGAGGCGGGCACGTTCATCATCCAACTTGCCCATGGCCACGGCCAACCGTTTCATTTCGGGTTCGTCCAGGTCGAGGCCCATTTCTTCGGAAAGCCCTTTCACCTCGCGGTAGCTGATGTCGATGAGCACTTCTTTCTTCTTACGCCAGTGCATACGAACCTCGTTGAGGGCGATGCGGTAGAGCCAAGCTCGGAACGGAAGGCCACGCGGTTCGTACTTCGCCAGGGCCAGCATGGCTTTTAAGAAGGTCTGTTGGGTCAGGTCGGCGGTGAGTTCTTGCTGGCGTACTCGGCGGAGCACGAACCGGAAGATGTCGGCGAAGTAACGCTCGTAGAGCGGGGCGAACCGGGCGGGGTCGGCTTTTGCCCCGTTCACGAGTTGGTGGTCGTTCTCTTCGGTCGGCATGCTGGTGGTCCACAGTTGAATGCCACCACGGTGCAGAGGTAACGCAAACCACGATTTGTTCATTTCTTCCGATCAAAAAATTTGGCATCGGCATATCTACTCTGCTATTTTCGTTTGGTTATCCATTACGTGAACATGCAAACTCTCCCTTGCTATGTTAACGAATACACTACTTAGGCTAAGCCGGTCCTTTGCCGCTGCCAGCCTATCGATCGGTTCCATTCTATTCTCCCACATAGCCACTGCACAAGGCAGCACCGACCACTTGCCGGGCAAGATCTATGTGATCCGCATGAGCCCGTTCATGGCCGATTCCGCTGCACTGGAACAAGCCCTGGTCGACAAGGTGCTGCCGGTGTTGGAAAAACCCATGTTCGCACATATTCGAGCGAACCTTCATCGGATGCGATCGGCTTCTGAGGGGAAGTGGTTCGTGGGATATTTCCATCCGGATAGGCAGGATCGCGATGTACTACTGCGCGACAACGACCTGCTGACTTGGCTCCTGCACGGACATGATGTCCAGATCATGCCGATCGAACTGGTACGCAGCCCAATTGAAGTACCCTTGATCGCCAGCCCCCATAAATAACCTGATCGTCGACCGCGGTAGATCGTTCATCGACAGTATGGCTTGCCTCCTCGACAACCTTTGGTCCATTCCTGCGTAGAACGGGGCACTCTGCTCCGTGGTGAACTTCTCCCGACACTCCCTATCATGCGCCTTGCTGCGACCCGTGCTCACGGTCGTGGTGATGCTGTTCGTCTCTTTGGCCCATGCGCAGACCCATGCCTGGCGCTGGTCCTATGGCCTTACCTCCAACGACCCGGAGAACTTCCGTGCGGTGGCGTGTGATGATGCCGATGGGTCCTACTATGTGGTCGGAGACGCCGAGAACACCGGCATCCAGATCGGACCGATCAACCTACTTGATCAAGACCAAGGCGTACTGATCAAGTTCGATGCTTGGGGTAATATCGTTTGGTACACCCCGATCGGCGGTTCTGACCAGGAAACGGCCGAGAACATGGCGATCGGTCCAGATGGCACCATTTACATCACCGGAGCCTTTTCCGGTTCGTGCTACTTCTACAATGCCGGCTCTTCCCTCGTTGCACAGCAGGTAACCTCATTCAGCGGCTCGAAGGATATCTATGTGGCTGCCTTCTCCCCTACCGGTGTAGTTCTCTGGAGCAAACAATTCGGCAATACCAATGACGAACTATTGCCGGACATCTGCGCGGATGCGACCGGTGTTGCGGTGACCGCATCCTACCGTGGATCCATGACGGTGGGAGGTCAGGCAACCTCCACTCTTCTCAGTGGAAGCACGTACAATATGATGGTGGTCCGTTACGACCATGCTGGCGCACAGCAATGGATGGTGACGGGTGGAACAGGGAACGACGACCAACCTGCGAACATCAAAAGCGATGGCACCCGCATTTACCTGGGTGCAGTGGCCGGTAACACCACGCTTACCTGGTACGGTGCCGGCAACACACTGCTCGGGTCATCCACACAAACGCGGTCGGACCATGTCACGGTGGCCTTCACCACAAGTGGCGCATTGAGCTGGACCACGAGTATCAGCGACCCTTCCAACAATGTGGTAGGCTACCCGAACCTGGCCGTTGCCTGCTCTGGTGTTTACGTTACCGGTGCGGTTGGTGCAGCCAGTTCATTCCCGAACGGTACAACCGTAAGCGGCGGAAACCTGAGAGCATACGTGATGCGCCTGAGTCCAACCAATGGTGCTGTTGAATGGGTACGGACCGGAACCGTTTCCAGTGGTGGTGATCGTTTCAACCCAAGGGACATAACGGAAGGGAAGAACGGCACTCTACATATCGGTGGCACCTACAACGGCACGGTGAGCTATGGAGGTTCGTCGATCACGTCCTCCAATGGTGTGGATCTGTTCGTACTCAGCATAGGGGTCGATGGAGCGGTGAAACACCTTTCGGCGATCAATAGTACAGGTGACCAATACCTGAGCGGGATCGCGGCTGATAAGTATGGTGGAATAGTGGCCGCTGGAAGCTTTGCCACCGCATTGAACGTTCCCGGATATGGGTTAACAGGCCCGAGCAACGAGAACGGTTTCGTAGCCTTCGCCCAATTCGGTGATCGGGAAGCGGATCCGTTGGAACCTGCACTGTTCAATGCGCAAACGGCCATCTGTGCGGGCACAGCGATCGACCTGAATAGCTGGATGGTGCCGAAGACCGCAGGTCACGCCATTTCGGTGATCAGTTCCAACAATGTGACCAATGCGACCAATGCGCTCGCTGCCTGGGATAACACACGTGCACTCCTCCAAGGAGGAAGTGGCGTGCTCACCCTTGAACTCGGTGCAACACTCCCATTCGGCCAAGCGATCGACATCCGTTGGCGTAGAACACCCGGTGGCACGAATACACCCACTCTCCGCTATGAGACCTCATTCGATGGTATCAGTTGGACCTCCAATGTGGTCACCACTGCGAGGAACAATTACATCATCACGCGTATCGTGGTCACAGGCCCTACTCGTTACATCCGACTAGCCGCACAGAACAGTGGAGCGAACCTAGATGTGGATGGCCTGGCCTATAGTTTCGGGACCATCGTAGGTGGCAGCTGGAGCGGCAACGGAGTTTCTGGCAGCACCTTGAACATACCCGCCTCGAACAGCTTAACGAGCATTACTTACTCCGTTGGAACAGCACCATGCGCGAGTAGTCGAACGGCTGTGGTGAATGTGGTCTCCCCACCCACAGCCACGCTGAACCTTTCGGAGCCAGGGCCATTTTGTCCAAGTTCCAACAACGGCTCCATTACCTTGACCGGAACCTCGGCATCGATCCTACGCTGGGAATGGTCTTCTGATGCGTTCGCAGCCAACGTGAACCAGATCAGTAACTCGACAACGATCCAATCATTCTCGAACCTACCCACTAGTAGATGGTATCGTGCCATACTTGATGGTGGTGCCTGCGGGACGACACGGAGCAGCACCGTGCAGGTGCCAGTTGGGGATGTGACCCCACCAGTGATCACTACCCAGAACGACACCACCATCCTTCTTGTCGATGGCTGTGATCACGGGTTCATTTTCCCTCTATTGCACGCTACCGACGCACCCTGTGAGGCGCCGAACAGGATATCCCGAAGGCTGTTCCTGGACCTAGCGAATCCACCAAGCTTACCGATGGATGTGACCACTCAGTCTTCATTCCTGTTACCGATAGGTCAGCACCGAGTACAGGAGGTATGGAGCGATGCAAGCGGAAACCAGACCAGCACGAGCTATATCGTCCATGTGGAGGATGTTGCACTTCCTCAGATCACCTGTCCGGATACCATCCCGGTGTTCGCGAATGCAGCGTGCCAATACCTCGCACCAGACCTTACGCTTGTGGTGAGCATCTTCGAGAACTGTCCGAAGGATACCATCGCATCGATCACAGCAGGACAAGTACTGCCTACGTCGACCCTTGCGACCATACTCATTCGCGATCGCGCCGACCAAACGAGTAGCTGCCAGACCTGGTTGGCTTTGGTGGATACGATCGCACCGGTGATCATCTGTGCCGACACGGTCCAATTCACCCCTTCGACCGGATGCCTTGCAGATGTAACGATACCCGCACCACTAGCTGTATCGGACAACTGTCCGAACCTCACCTGGGCCGTGGATGCTTCCAACGGTGCTTGGCCTGTTGGCGATAGCACCATTACGTATACCGTGAACGACGGATACCGCAACGCAAACTGCACGACTGTGATCCGTGTGGTCGACACTGCGCCACCAACCCCAACTATTCTGGCAAGTGGGCCAACCGATTTCTGCAATGGCGGGAGCGTGACCCTCACCAGCAGCAGTGCGACAGGCAACCTATGGAACAATGGTGCGAACACAGCATCACTCATCGTCACCACGCCAGGCTTGTATGCTGTTACGGTTGCGAACGCGAGTGGTTGCAGCTCCTCCAGCGAGGTCATCGAGGTGATCGTTCACACCAACCCAAGTGTTCCTTCCATCTCCGCGAGCGGTCCAACATCGTTCTGTGCTGGTGGAAGTGTTACCCTAACGAGTAGCAGCGCGATAGGCAATCTATGGAGCAATGGCGCTACCACCCCGACCATTTCGGTTGCAGCTTCTGGTTCCTACCATGTGCGTGTAACGGATGCGAACGGCTGCTTCGCATTGAGCGCACCACGCAACATAACCGTCCATCCGACTCCACCTGTACCCACGATAAGCTCTTCCGGACCTACCACGTTCTGTGCAGGGAACAGCATCACACTTACCAGTAGTGTAGGTACGAACTACCTCTGGAGCACCGGTGCAAGCACCCCGAGCATCGAAGTAGCGAGCGCTGGCAACTTCTCCGTGACGGTAACGAATGCCAACGGTTGCAGTGCTGTAAGCTCGACCACTACCACGAGCGTTTCACCAGCACCTTGGGCGAATGTGAACTACGCCGTAACACAGTTCTGTACCAGTGGATCTGTAGTCACCCCGGTGGTCACCAGTTCTGAACCCGGCCAATTCACCGCCAACCCGATCATTCCTACCTTGAACCCGACCACTGGTTCCTTCAATGCAGGCGCCACCCCGCCGGGTACATATACCATCGCGCATACGATACCCGCCTCCGGTGGATGCGCCGTCCATTCAGTGGCCACTCCCATCAATGTTGCCGCTGCCGTTTGGGCAGGTAACGACGCATCGACCTCCATCTGCAACAGTACCACATCCTTCGACCTGAACACGCTCCGCTCAACAGGTTCAACCAGCGGTGGTACGTGGATCAAACCTGGGAACGTGGTCGTTCCGAATGGGATCGTGAACCCAAGTCCTGAAGTATCAGGAACCTATGCTTATCGGTACATCGTTACGGGTAACGCGCCTTGTAGCAACGACACGGCGGTATTCAACATCACGTATCTGGTGCAGCCGCAATCGGGCACCGATGGTTCGATCGCGATGTGTGCGGATGCCGCACCCGTAGCGCTCCAAAGCTCGTTGGGTGGCACACCGACCGTGGGAGGAACGTGGACCGGCCCCAGCCCGGTGAGCGCAGGGATCTTCGATCCTACGACGATGGACCCCGGTGTCTATACCTACACGGTCAACGGAGATTCACCATGCACCAGTAGTAGTGCAGTGGTGGAAGTTACTGTACTACCTGCCACTTCGGACACAGCCTACACGGATACGTGTAACACTTTCACTTGGGGCGTGAACGGACAGACCTACACCACTAGCGGAACCTACACACACACTACCGGTTGCCATACCGAGACCTTCGTGCTCACCATCACCCCAAGCACCAATAACACTACGACCGCTAGTGGTTGTGATAGCTACGTCTGGGGTGTGAACGGACAGACCTACACCAGCAGCGGTACCTACACCCACAGCACCGGTTGCCATACCGAGACCTTGGTGCTCACAATCACCCCAAGCACCAGCAACACTGTGACTGCTAGTGATTGTGATAGCTACGTCTGGGGTGTGAACGGACAGACCTACACCACTAGCGGAACCTACACACACAGCACCGGTTGCCATACCGAGACCTTGGTGCTCACCATCACCCAAAGCACCAGCAACACTGTGACTGCTAGTGATTGTGATAGCTACGCCTGGGGCGTGAACGGACAGACCTACACCAGCAGCGGAAGCTACACATACACTACCGGTTGCCATACCGAGACCTTGGCGCTCACCATCAGCCCAAGCACCAGCAACACCAGTACGATCGTTGCCTGCGACGCGTATACATGGGCGGCCAACGGTGAAACCTATACCCTAAGTGGCACCTATACCCATCTCGTTGGATGCGGAACAGAAGTCCTGAACTTAACGATCCGAACCACGGGCAGTGCGTGTGACGACGGAGACCCTGAAACCTCAGATGACATCTGGACGGCGGATTGCCAATGCCAAGGGACACCGATCGTTTATGACTGCACCAACCAACCGAATGGAACCAACCTACCCGGTACTCCATGCAATGACGGGATCTCATTCACCGTGAATGACACTTGGACGAGTGATTGCCAATGCGTGGGAACCGTGGTGAACTGCAGTAGTGATGGCGGTCCGGATCAGAACATTTGCGGCCAGAACGGAACAATGGCCGCTGTGACCGCTGGTGGCGTTTGGCAGGGCCCAAGCGAGATCATCTTCGGTGACCCGAACTCTCCTTCCAGTGTGATCAGTTGCACGGCTCCGGGTAGTTACACCGTTAGTTGGGTGGTCACCATTCCTGGTTGCACCGCATCGGACCAGGTCGAAGTCGTCTTTTCATCGATACCGGATGCAAGCATTGCCTATCCAACAGCTTTCATTTGCCAGAACGAGGGCATCACCATACCCCAAGTAGCGGTATCCGGAGGTTCGTTCACTGCCGGAATCGGACTGGCGCTGGACCTGAACACCGGCGCGGTGGATCCGGCTGCGAGCACACCGGGGCAGTACATTGTGACGCATGACCTAAGCGGTACCTGTCCAGTGTCAACCTCTACCATGATAGAGGTCCGTATGGCACCAGATGCTTCTTGGACCGCACCGGCTCCCCTTTGCGCTCATGACGCTCCCCTCCTACTGAATGATCTGATCACGGGTGATAGTGGCGGCGCGTGGTCCGGAGCTGGTGTCTACAACGGAACATTCATTCCGGCCGCTCTTGTTGGGGCGAATAGCATTACCCGAAGGATCGAACTGAACGGTTGCATGGATGCCGTTTCGAACGACATCATCGTGAAGCCGGTACCGATCGCTTTGGCCGGTGCGGATACTGCCGTGTGTGCGTTAGAACTCCGCCTCGAGGCACAAGCAACTCAAGGCATCGGAACATGGAGCGGTCCAGCGAACATCCTCTTCGCAGCACCGGGTGATCCGCACTCAACCGCCGGAACCACCCTCGCCGGGAACTTCACCCTTGTATGGACCGTGAACCAGGAGGGCTGCATAGCTTCCGATGAATTGAACATCATTTTCCACTCTCCTGCGGATGCCTTGGTGGTGAACGCAGGCTCGAACCAATTGATCGAGGTGGTCACCTCCGCCACCATCAGTGCGACCAGTTCGCCGGGTGCTGAAGTCACGTGGAGCGTACTTAGTGGAGCATCCGCCATCACCGACCCTACACTGCACAGTACCACGGTCATCGGTCTGAGCTTGGGTTCCAACCTGATCATGGCTACCGTTCACCTCGGTGAATGCACAGGCACCTCAGACACCTTGCGTATCACGGTGGAGGATCTCTTCATTCCACAAGGCTTCTCACCGAATGGAGATGGCGACAATGATCGCTTCGTGGTGACCGGCATGATGGCCTACCCCGGCAGCGCCTTCACTGTCTTCAACCGATGGGGCCAACCGGTGTATGAGAACGGCGATTATGCGAACGACTGGGACGGCACCTCCAACGGCGCACCCCTACCCGATGATACCTATTTCTACGTGCTGAACCTCGAAGGTGACCGCACGCATAACGGATTCGTCGTGATCAAACGATGAAATACCTCGCACTCTCCCTCCTGTTGATCGGTGCGTTGGCATCCGGTACCTGTCGTGCGCAACACACGCCACTTACCAGCCAATACCTGTTCAATGGCCTGGTGATCAACCCGGCCTATGCCGGTAGTCGCGACGCGTTGACCGCCAATCTGACCTACCGGAACCAGTGGACCGGCTTCGATGGTGCCCCGGTGACCCAAATGGCCAGCGTGCATAGCCCCTTGGGGAAAAGGAAACTCGGGCTGGGAATTCTCGTATACAACGACCGCATTGGCGTCAGTAATGAATCAGGCCTGTTCTCCAACTATGCATACCGCATGCGTTTCCGCAATGGCAAACTGGCCTTCGGTGTGGGAGCAGGTTTCACCATGCGCCGCAGCAACTGGACGAACGTGGCCATACAACAGACCAACGATCTTGCTTTCGCTGCGGATACCCGTGGTGCCTTCCGGCCGAACTTCAGCACGGGAGCCTTCTACCATAGCAAGACCTGGTTCGCCGGCATCTCCACACCTTTCCTCATCAGCCATCAATACGATACGAGTGCCGAAGGTTGGCGGCTTTCCGATAGCAAAGCAGACCTTCAACCCATGCTCACCGGTGGCTACGTGTTCGAGATCGACCGGAACATCAAATTGAAGCCGACCACCTTGATACGCTATCGTCGATCCAGCGGTGTACAAGCCGATATCAGCTTGAATCTGATCCTGAAGGACAAGTTCTGGATCGGTGCATCTTACCGGACCGGCGACGCTTTCATCGCATCCCTCGAAGTGCTAGCCACGCCACAATGGCGTTTGGGCTATGCCTACGACCTCGGGCTCTCACGCCTTGCCACGTATCACCACGGCTCGCACGAGGTGATGCTTCAGTACGAATTCGGATACCGGATACGTGTAAAGGACCCACGCTACTTCTAATGATCCGCTCCACAGCCAATCTACTCTCCCTGGCTCTTCTGGTGGCCTCCAGCGCGGTTGCGCAAGAGATCCATGAAGTAATGCCGTTGGACCTCGGAGCGAACACGGAGGATTATGCGCCTGTGGTGCTCGATTCGGGCATCGTGTTCTGCTCCATCCGTGAGACCAGCGCCACCATCGCGTTCAAAGACGCCGAGACCGGAAAGCCACTAGCAGATCTTTACTGGCTGCCATTCAAAGGAGATGGCTTTGGTCAACCCGTCCTGCTCAGCGCCAACATCACCACACCGGTGAACGAAGGCCCCTCCAGCTTCAGCGATCAAGGTAGAACCATCTTCTTCACCCGGAACCAGGTACTGCCTAAGAAACTATCGAACCTACGGGCATCGAATGCACAGCTGGGTATCTTCATCTCCACCTTGGATCAAGGGTCTTGGTCCGCACCAGTACCATTCCAACACAATAGCGCGAAGTTCTCGGTGATGCATCCTGCCATCAGCAAGGACGGCAACACCTTGGTCTTTGCCAGTGACATGGGCGAAGGGCAAGGCGGTGTGGACCTCTACATATGCCATCGCCGGGGACCCGAATGGTCAGAGCCTGAGAACCTGGGGCCTTCCTTTAATGGACCAAGCAATGAAGCCTTCCCCGCCTTCGGACTGGATGGTGACCTCTATTTCGCCAGTGACCGGGCCGGTAGTCTCGGGAAACTAGACCTCTATCAGGCTCGGCAGAATGGTTCAACATGGGACGCACCACGGGCCCTCCCAGCACCCATCAATTCCGTAGGCAATGATATCGGCATCACCTTTGGAACCGACGGGCGCAGCGGCTACCTGAGCAGCGACCGGAATGGCGGGGATAAGCTATTCGCCTGGAAACGGACCGTACCCAAGTTCCGCGATTGCGCACCACAACAGCTGAACAACTATTGTTATGCGTTCCGATCCAAACCACATGCCGCTACCAGCAGCTTGCCAGTTGACCACATCTGGGATCTTGGTGATGGCACACGCGTGAAAGGCCTGAAGGCCGAACACTGCTACGATCGACCAGGGGTCTACACGGTGAAGTCGCTACTCGTAGACCGAAAGACCGGCAGCGTATTCCATACCTTGAAGAGCCAGGAAATGGTGATCGAGGATGTGGAACAAGCTTGGGTCTCCGCACCAGACACGGTACGTACCGGTCGCACACTTTCACTAGGGGCAAGCGAAAGCTACCTACCGAGCCACAAACCCATGGAGTACCACTGGGACCTAGGCGACGGAACCCTGCGCACCGGCAACCAGGTACTACACACGTTCCGCACAGCCGGGGAGTACGAGGTGAAGCTCGACATCCTTTCGGAGCCCGGCCCCGACAAGATCACTCGAAACCATTGCAGCACGCGCAGGATCCTGGTCATAGATCGTTTCCGCGATCATGAAGACCAGACCGTTGTTGCCTCCTACCAGGACGCGGCAGGCCTTACACACAGTTTCGAGTTCCAGGAGCTACCCTTCGACGCGTTCGGAATGTCCACGGACGAAATGGGTGATGTAGCCTTTGCCGTAGAACTCTTCGCTTCCAAAGAACGTGTGAGCCTCGACGACCCGAAGTTCGTGGAGATCAAGAAGCATTACCGCGTGGTGGAGCGTTTCGATCCGGAACGTGGTGTATACACCTATTCAGTTGGCGAGGCGAAGAACGTGGAGGAACTCTACGAGGTATTCAAGAAAGTGAAGGAACTGCAATTCCTCGATGCTGAAGTGCATGTGTTACAGATCGAGAAATTGATGGACCTGAGCACGCTCGACTTCGCTTCCGTTCAGGAATTGAACCATGCGAAACTGCGCACCAATGCGATCCATTTCGCCTTCAAAAGCGCAGAGCTGGATGACGCTTCCGAACCGGTGCTGCAACAAGTGCTCGGCCTCCTACGTCAACACCCGGAACTGCAGCTGGTGATCGAAGCCCATACCGACGACATCGGTAGCCTTTCCTATAACATCGACCTATCGCAGCAGCGCGCACAAAGCGTGGAGGGCTATCTGCGTGCGAACGGGATAGGACCGGAGCGCATGTACCCGATCGGACATGGCAAGAACCAGCCCATTGCCAGCAACAAGACCGAAGAAGGTCGGAGCCAGAACCGTCGAGTGGAATTCCGAGTTACGGTGAAGGGCGAACAGCAGGCGTTCGAGAAGACACGCTAAGCCTCCGTTCGAGTTTCCACGAACAGCTTACCGGCGGATGTACATCCATCAGGGCATTGCGGTACATTCGTCTCCATGGTCTGGAGACATGCCCTCGTAGCACTTGGTCTTGTGGCTTGGCTAGCGCCTCCCATACGGGCGCAGGTCGGTGCTGATCTGATCGAGAACCGTGGCCAATGGCCTAAGTCGGTCACCCACCGAGCAGAGATCCAAGGTGCAACGGTGTGGGTAGAGCCTGGTGCTGTGTTGGTGGATCGTTTCGACCAAGCGGCGATGCAAGCCGTGGCGCACGCGCATGTTCATCCCGATGTTGCACCACCGACCCACATCCAGCACCACGCCTTCCGTTTACGCTTCGTGGGAGCCAACAAAGAACCACCTATCGAGCCGATCGGGGTAAGGCGCGGTGCGTACAACTACTTCATCGGTGATGATCCGAAGCGTTGGGGAAGTAACTGCCACGCTTTCAGCGCGGTGGTGCAACACGACATCTACCCAGGTGTGGATCTACGGATCCGGACCGGTGGCTCCGGGGTGAAATACGATCTTGTAGTGGCACCAGAAGCAGACCTCAATACGGTCAAATTCCTTTACGACGGTGTAGAGTTGGCATCGGTGACCCCTGATCGATTGACGCTTAAATCAGTGTTGGGGGAAATGACCGAGACCATACCCCTCGCCTACCAAGAGGTGGACGGTGAAAAGCGGACCATCCCATGTAGTTACAAGCATAACGGGGGAATCATCGGTTTCGAGATAGGCCCCCACGACGCGAGGCTTCCTTTGGTGATCGACCCCTCATTGATCTTCAGCACCTACTCCGGTTCCTTCGCGAACAACTTCGGCTATACGGCAACATTCGATAGGAATGGATTCCTCTATAGTGGAAGCTCGGCCTTTGGCCAGGGTTATCCAACCACACTTGGCGCGTACCAAAGTGTGCATGCCGGTGGGGACGGCCTCGATGACGGCATCGATATGGCGCTCTCGAAGTACGACACCACCGGCACCTTCCTGGTGTGGAGCACCTATCTCGGTGGAAGCAGCGACGAATTGCCGCACAGCCTGGTGGTGAACGACAACAACGAGCTCTTCGTCTATGGCACTACGAGCTCGCCGAACTTCCCTACCACCACTGGTGCTTACGACAGTAGTTTCAACGGAGGTCCGGCGCTGGACCTTTCGAACGGGCTAGGTGCGAACTTCCCCAATGGCACCGATATCGTGATCGCGCGGCTGAGCGCTAACGGCAGTGCACTACTTGCAAGTACCTTCATAGGAGGTAGTGGGAATGATGGCATGAACACCGCCCCAGGCTTGAAATTCAACTATGCCGATGAGGTGCGTGGAGAGATCCTGTTGGATGCCAATGAGAACGTCTTCGTTGTGAGCAGCACGGCCAGCACCAACTTCCCTACTTCGGCAAACACCATTCAACCCACGTATGGCGGTGGTGTGCAAGACGGCGTCCTGCTGAAGATGGATGCGGCCCTCAGCACCTTGATATGGTCCACCTATTTCGGAGGTTCGCTGGCAGATGCGGTGTACAACCTCGAGCTGGATGACATGGGAACGATCTACATCGCCGGCGGCACGCGAAGTACGGACCTACCCGTAAGCGCGAACGCCGTTCAAACGAACTTCCAAGGGGGAACGGCCGACGGTTTCGTAGCCGCGATCAACTCCACGGCAAGCTCGATACAAGCGTGTACGTACTTCGGCAGTGCGGCTTACGACCAATGCTACTTCGCCGACCTTGATCAGAACGGCGACATCTATCTCTTCGGGCAAACACAAGCCCCAGCGAATGCCTTCATCGTGAACGCTCCCTACAACGTTCCCAACTCAGGGCAGTTCATCACCAAACTCGACCCGGACCTCAGCACCATCATCCTCAGTACCCGGTTCGGTCAAGGAGATGGACAACCAGACATTTCCCCTACCGCATTCCTGGTCGACTATTGCAACAAGATCTACGTGAGCGGCTGGGGTAGTGCCACGGGCGGTGCGCTCAGCACCACAGGCTTGGCCGTGACCCCCGATGCTTACCAACTCACTACAACGGGCAATGACTTCTACCTGGCCGTGTTCGACATCGACTTGAGCGCGTTGTTCTACGCCACTTTCTTCGGTGGCAATACCAGTGCCGAACATGTGGATGGCGGCACCAGTAGATTCGACCGCCGTGGAAGAGTATACCAAAGCGTGTGCGCCGGTTGTGGAGGCAACTCCGACTTCCCCATTCAACCGAACCCAGGTGCCGTAAGTGCGACCAACAACAGTGGGTTGTGCAATAACGCGGTGTTCAAGTTCGACATGGACTTCCCGATCGTGGTGGCGGACTTCAACAGCACTGTGAACTGCCTCCCGGCGCCGGTCAACTTCAGCAACAACAGCTATGGGGCCACCAGCTATGAATGGTCGTTCGGCGACAACACGACCAGCACACAGGTAGCGCCAACACACGTTTATGCTTCGCCCGGTGTCTATAACGTACGGCTTGTCGCGTTCAATCCCGCCACCTGCAATTCCAGCGACACCACTTATAGGCAAGTGGTGGTGCTCGGAGTTGGTGAATACGACCTTCCTGACTTCACCATCTGCTCTGGCGAAAGCACTCAGATCGGATTGTTGCCCATTGCGGCGCCAGGGATCACCTATCAATGGACACCACCACAAGGCTTGAGCAACACCGCCATCGCCAACCCGTTCGCTTCACCTTCCAGCACAACCACCTACAACCTCACGATAAGCAACGGGCAGTGCAGCACTACCGCACAACAGGTGGTCAACGTCGGTTCAGGTCTGATCGAAGCCGGTGTGGATCAGACCCATTGTGGTCCTGTGGCCACCGCGAACCTCATCGCCAATGGCTTCGGCACGGTCCAAAGCTTCCAGTGGTCCAGCAACAATGCCTTCACGGATATATTGAACAGCACGCCACAGGATAGTACTGCGACCGTTCAAGTACCTGCGAACAGTTGGTTCTTCGTGCGACGTGCTGATGGTGTCTGTCCAGCGATGGACAGTGTTTTCGTGACCGTATCCCTCGCCAACATCCACGTGGATCCCGTGGAAGCCATCTGTGCTGGAGATACAGGCATCATCAGCCTCTTCGGTGCCGATCCTGGATCCACCATCATCTGGTACCCGGAAGAGCATATCACGACCGGACAAGGCACCTCGCGCATCCATACCCGAGCACCGACCACCACCATGTTCTACGTGGATGTGACATCACCGGTCGGTTGCCAATGGACCGATTCTATTCAACAAGTGGTGTCTCCGTTGGTAGGCACAAGCGTATTCGCCACGGCCAACCCGATGGTGTTGATCGGCGGTGGATCCGTTCAGCTTGCAGCCTACCCCACCGGGCTTACCTATAGCTGGTCGCCAGCACAACTCGTGAGCGATGCCACCATCGCCGACCCAACAGCTGTGATCAACAGTACCACAACATTCACCGTGAACGTATCCGATGGCATCTGCGACAAAGATGCTCGCGTACGGGTGGAAGTGCGTGAACTGATCTGCGCCGAACCGGACATCTTCGTACCCAACACCTTCACCCCGAACAACGACGGACAGAATGATGTGCTCTACGTTCGCGGGCATAGCATCGCCTCATTGGAATTCATGGTCTTCGATCGCTGGGGTGAAAAGGTGTTCGAGACCAACAGGCCGGATATCGGGTGGGACGGCACATACGAAGGCAGACCCGTGGATCCAGCGGTGTTCGTCTACCACCTCACAGCATTCTGTGTGGATGGGCAACAGTACTTCACCAAGGGTAACATCACCGTAGTGCGATGAGCAAGCACGGACGATGCAGCTCGACTTGGGGCGTTCGCGATCTGCTCGTCTCGATCAGCGCGGTAGCGATATCCCTATTGCTATGCGTACCACGAAGCACCGCGCAAGACATCCACTTCTCGCAATTCTTCAATGCACCGCTGGCATCGGGCCCGGGAACCATCGGCACCTTCGATGGTGACTATCGTTTCAATGGCATCTTCCGGCAGCAGTGGCGCGCCGTTACCATTCCCTATCGCACATTCGCCCTCGGTGGTGATGCCGCGAACGTCGCCGGAGTAAAAGGTCTCGGCCTTGGCGCGTGGATCTTCAACGACAAAGCGGGAGACAGTCGCTTGAACCAGACCCACCTAAGCATCGGTGCCAGTTGGACCGAACGCTTCGGCTCCGGTCGCGAACACGCCTTGACCGGAGGTCTGCAATTCGGCCTCACTTCCATTTCATTGGACCCGACCGGTCTCAGCTTTGACAACCAGTACAACGGGTACTACTACGACC
>JAEYWT010000137.1 GCA_023428865.1 Bacteroidota bacterium
CACCATTCTAGTAGAGGGCATCGCCGATTGCAGCGGGAATGTAGCCACCAGCAATGGTCCACTTCCGTTCAGTCTGATCATTCCTTCGGCACCTGCTTTGGGCGATGTGGTGATCAACGAGATCATGCCGGATCCTTCGCCCGTGGTGCAACTGCCCGATGCGGAATACGTGGAGCTCTTCAACACCACTACAGATAAGTACTTCGACCTGACCGGCTGGACCTTCGCCACGGTGAGCACCCAAGCCAACTTGCCTTCGGTACTACTCGGTCCTGGCGACCACCTCCTGTTGGTCAACACAGCCCAACTGTCGAACTTCTCCGGAGTACCCAACGCGCTCGGTTGGTCCTTGAGCAACACGGCGTTGTTGAACACAGGCACCACCTTGACCTTGACGGCACCGGGCGAGTTGGTGATCGATGTGGTAGCGTATTCCAGCACGTGGTATGGTGATGATGTGAAGGACGATGGTGGTTGGAGCTTGGAGCGCAAGAACCCCTTCGCGCCGTGCAGTGATGGCGGCAATTGGACCGCATCCAACGACGAGCGTGGAGGAACGCCCGGAGCGCAGAACTCGGTATACAACGACACGCCGGACACCACGCCACCCACCCTGAACAGTGTGCAAGTGGCCTCGGCCAGTGAGGTGATACTCGTCTTCAACGAAGGCGTGGATGCGGCGAGTGCGGTGGCAGCGACCTACACCATTACGCCTACACTGAACGTGCTTGTAGCTGTGCCTACCAACGACCGTGTCCGTTTGTTGCTTAGTGGCGAACTCGTTGCTGGCACCTTCTATACGGTGACCGTTGATGGTCTCGCCGATTGCAGCGGAAACGAGCTCGCCCTTGGCACAGGAAGCTTTGCTCTACCGGAGCCGATCAGCGTCAACGACATCATCATCAACGAGGTGTTGTATGACCCGATCGGCACGGGAAGCGACTTTGTAGAACTGTACAACCGCAGTGCGAAAGTGCTGAGTTTGGGTGGGTTGCAGTTGGCCAATGAGAGCAATGGTGTCATCGGCAACTACAGGTTGATCACCGCCGATCCGGTTATCCTGATGCCGGGTGAGTACATCCTACTGGCCACGAACAGCCTGGACATCGCAACGCGCTATCCACAGAGCCGCACCGAGCGTTTCCTGCAGATGAGCTTACCGAGCTACAACAATGGTTCGGGCACGGTAGTGGTAGCCGATGCCGAGAACAATACCATCGACCTGTTCCGGTACGATGACAACTTGCACTTCACCCTGTTGAACACAACCGAAGGCACGAGCTTGGAACGCGTGGATCCGAACCGCCCGACCAGCGACGATACCAACTGGCACAGTGCGGCACAAGACATCGGTAAAGCCACGCCGGGCTTCGAGAATTCGCAGTATGCACCAGCACCAGAGGCGCGCGGTGAAATGACGATCGACCCAGCCATCTTCAGTCCGGACAACGATGGCCACCAGGATCTGCTCACGATCGCCTATCGTTTCGATCAGCCGGGCTTCGTAGGTACCATGATCGTATACGACATCGCCGGTCGCGCGGTGCGCACGCTATGGAACAACGAACTGTTGGGCACATCCGGTGCCGTTTCCTGGGATGGGATCATGGATACCGGAAGCAAGGCGCGCATGGGACCTTACATCGTGATGTTGGAAGCGTATGACCTGAGCGGCAACGTGGAGAAATTCCGGCAGACGGTGACCTTAGCGCACCGGCTGGATTGATCACCTCGTCGTCAGTTCGTGGTTGTCAGGCCCGCAGGGACCCTACCGCTGAATGTGACAATGGAGTTTTCATCGTTCAGCCTCCGAACGGTCATCTGCGAACTTCCCTCGGACCTGTTGGCATTCTCCTGTGCGGAACGGCATTCAGCCCCCACGTATTCCGCAACTTCGCACCGCATTCCCCCGTTACGGGATGAAACGCCATGACCGAGCAATTGACCAAGAGCCAGGAACTGATCGCCCGCCGCAAAGCCGCTGTGCCGAACGGAGTGGGCATGTTCAACTACGCCACTGCGGCGAAAGCAAGTGGAGCCACGATCACCGACGCTGATGGCCGCGAGCTGATCGACTTCGCCGGTGGCATCGGCGTGGTGAACGCAGGGCACTGTCCGCCGCCGGTGGTGAAGGCCATACAGGAACAGGCCGAGCGCTTCCTGCACGTAAGCTTCAACGTGGCCAGCTACGAACCGTATATCGCGCTGTGCGAAAAGCTGAACACCTTACTGCCCCACGGTGGGCCAACGAAGACCTTGCTCGTGAGCACCGGTGCCGAAGCGGTGGAGAACGCTATCAAGATCGCGCGTCAGGCCACAAAACGTAGTGGTGTCCTTTGTTTCAGCGATGCCTTCCACGGCCGCACCATGATGGCCATGACGCTCACCAGCAAGGTGGGCTACAAGCCGGATTGTGGGCCCTTCGCCCCCGAGGTGTACCGCACGCAGTACCCCAACTTCTTCCATTACGGCGCGGGGCGCAGCGAGGCGGAATTCGCTCAGGCCGAGCTGCACCGCTTGGAAGAGCTTTCGCACAACCTCGTGGACCCGAAGAGCCTGGCCTGTGTGATCATCGAGCTGGTGCAGGGCGAAGGTGGCTTCAATGTGGCGCCGAAAGCCTATGTGGAAGGCTTGCGCGCGTGGTGCGACAAGCATGGCATCCTGCTGATCTTCGACGAGATCCAGGCGGGCTTCGGCCGTACTGGTGCCTGGAGCGCCTACAGCCACTTCGGCATCACGCCGGACATCAGCACCTGGGCGAAGAGCCTGGGCAGTGGCCTGCCGATCGCGGCGGTGATGGGTAAGGCGGAGATCATGGACAAGGCCGCGGCGAGCAGCATCGGCGGCACGTACATCGGTAGCCCGATCAGCTGTGCTGCGGCTGTGGCCACGCTGAAGTACATGGAAGAGATCGACATAAACGCCAAGGGCCGCCATGTGGGTGAAGTGATCCGCGCACGTTTCGAGAAGATGAAGGCCAAACACGACTGCATAGGCGATGTACGTGGGCTGGGTGCCATGTTGGCCATGGAGTTCAATGTGAAGCGCGATCCATCGAAGCCCGATGCTGACACGTGCACAAAATTGATGAACGCATGCGCCAAACGCGATCTGATCGTGATCACCGCAGGCACCGACAAGAACGTGATCCGCGTGTTGAGCCCGCTCGTGATCAGCGATGAGTTGCTGAACAAAGGGTTGGACATCATGGAGGAGGAACTGGATAGGATCGTGGGATAGATAGGAGTTGTCCGTTGTCAGTTGTGCGAGACGGCAGCTGAGAACGGACAACGAACAACTGAACGAATGAAACCATTCTCGATCGCCGGCGTGCAGATGCGGGTAAGTGCTTCCGCACCCAACGTAGCCGCCATGAAGTTGAAGTTGGACATCCTGATGAACCTGTACCCGTGGGTGGACATGGTGATGTTCAGCGAGCTCTGCGCCTATGGACCGCTCACTGCGAATGCACAGCCGGTGCCAGGCGAATTCGAGCAGGAGATGTGCGCCATGGCCGCCAAGCACGGCATCTGGCTATTGCCTGGCAGCATCTTCGAGCAGCGCGATGGCAAGATCTACAACACCGCCACGGTGATCGATCCCGAAGGCAGTGTGGTGACGCGCTACCGGAAGATGTTCCCCTTCTATCCGTACGAAGTCGGCGTTACCGGCGGCGAAGAATTCTGCGTGTTCGACATACCGGAAGTGGGCCGTTTCGGTGTGAGCATCTGCTACGACATGTGGATACCGGAGACCACGCGTACGCTGGCCGTGATGGGTGCCGAAGTGATCCTGCACCCGACCTTGACCGGCACGATCGACCGGGAGATCGAGTTGAGCATCGCGCGCGCGAGTGCGGCCACCAACCAGTGCTACTTCTTCGATATCAACGGCCTTGATGCCGGTGGTAGTGGGCGCAGCATCGTGTGTGGTCCAGAGGGGCGTATCATCTACCAGGCCGAGGTGAACGAAGAGATCATCCCGATCGAGATCAACCTGGAAAAGGTGCGTCGTAGCCGCGAGCTGGGTGTGCTGCGCTTGGGCCAACCGATGAAGAGCTTTCGCGACCGCCCGGTGGAATTCGATGTGTACACGCCAGGTAAGAAGCACCCCGCGCTGGAAAGCCTCGGCCCCTTGATCAAGCCACAGCGTGTGCAGGAACTGGGCGAGCTGCAGATCAAGGACGAACACCGCAGCCACGAATTGCCGAAGCATATCGTATCTTCCTTCCGTCCGCCGAGCGAAAGCCTCGAATAGGACGGCGAACTACCTTCACCTCTTCGATCAGATAATCAAGACCACATGGGCGCATCCG